>CANBAX010000035.1 GCA_947366645.1 uncultured Clostridia bacterium | reverse complement strand
CTCTTTTTTTGATTGTAGCCATAAAAAAACCTCCTATTTTCTAAAATTGGGTATAGAAAAATAAGGGGTATTCTGATATACTTTTTTTATGGTGATGGGTGTATCAGAATACCCCAATTTATATAAATGTCCTTGTACGCCAATACAAGGGCATTTTTTTATTTTAGCATTTGAAATGCGTAAATAATGCTTACGCTAATGACTATCGTTAAAAATATTAACGGCTTAACCTTTTCAAAAATGGAAATAGTTTAGCGATTTGAAATCGCTAAATTACTTGTTGACTTTAGAGTTTTAAAAATGCAAAAGTAACGTTGTGAATCATGTTCATGCTCTTTTGCTCATTTTTGAGCAGAAGCTGAAACGTATAATATACATTTTAGGGGTCGTTAAAATGCCGATACCTTTCAAGGCTGATACAAATATTGTTTGTAGCAGGGTTTAAGGGGGATATGAAACAATGCTCCCTTTTTCACTTTTTTGTGAAAAACCGCTCGTATAATTATTACGAGCCTTATTTATTTACCCTAATTTTGAGGCAAGCATTTTCCGATTTCAAATCGGTAAATTGTGTTGCTTTCTAAATTTGAAAAGCAAAGGGTTACGTTTAAAACGGATACCCTAAAAAATAGCTAAGCTCAATTTTGAGTTCAGTAATAGAAGTAAGGGATACTGTAAAATGGGGTAGCCCTTAGAGCTATAACAAATTGTTAGAGCGGTATAAGCATTGCTTAGAGTGCTATGGGGGGGTAGCAGAATACGACACCCCTAATCGCTTTATTGTTGTATAACAGTTGCTTTACTCAAATAATACAAATCATCAGGGCAAACGTCTTGCCCGTTTATCCATTCAACGGTAGCACCTGCTATTTTGACCGTTTTAAATATACTCATATCTTGCAGTTCTCCAAACCCTTCCCCGTTGATGAGTGGCTTCACATCAAATATTTTATGTTCTTCATTGTTAAATACAAGAGATAGCTTGTAGTTGTCTAAGGGTGTTACTTCTATTGGTTTTGGTCTTAGCATATTAACAGCCCTTTCTTGATTGTGTTAGGTGTTTGCCTTGTAGGGCGAATGGATTTAATTTTCTTCATGTTCAGGTTTAATTCCATAATCGTCAGACCATTGCATATCATCAGCAAATTGATAAAATTTCCATTTTCCTCGTTTTGACATTCTGTCGAAAACGTCTAAAACCTTTTTTCTGATTTCTGTATCTGGTACAAGTTCAACTTGTTTTAAAAAATATTCTTCACTTTCTTCAAAGGCTTTAGTAATAATTGCATGATTTAAAGCTTCATCATTTATATCACTGCTATTATCATCATCATAAAACTCTACATCAAAATTTAAAAAATCATTTATGGACATATTGAAAGCAGTAACTATTTTTTTTAATGTTTCATATTTTGGATTTCTTAAACCTAACTCATATTGTCTTATCATACCTTCTGATATTCCACATAATTCAGATAATTTTTTTTGGGTAAGTCTTTTTTCTGTTCTAATACGTTTTAAATTTTCTGCTACTGTCATTTTTTCACCTTCTTTTTGATTTTATTATAACACAGATTTTTAAAAACAGTAGCAAAAGATTATAAAAAATAGTATTGACATTATCATTTGATTATGATAAGGTGATTATAACATTATCAAATGATAATGTCAATAAAAAATAAAAGAAGGTGACTGTATGAACTTAAACAAACAAAAGCTAGAAATAGCATTAGCAAAAGTGTGTAAAAATCCTTACGACTTATGCAAAGAAACAGGGCTACAATATCAAACCTATCGACGTGTAGCAAATGGAGATAACTGTAAGCCTGCTACAGTAGGCAAAATAGCAAAAGCATTAAATTGCGATGTCAAGGAGCTACTAGAGGATTGACGGCGGTAGGCTGATAGGAGCAATGTTACCATTAGCTAGAGTCAATAGTATTGACTTTTAAAAATCTAGTGTCGGTAATGCCAACATCTGAAAGCGATATTAATGCCTTTGGCTTAGCCCTCAAATTGAGGGGTACTGCTTCACAAGCAACAAAATATAAAACAAGTTAGGAGATGATAGTTTATGCAAAAGCTAACAAGAGAAGAATGGGAAACGCATATCAGTATTGACGCAATAGAAGAAACAGCCATTGTAGATACTTCTATACCCAAAGACATTACAAAATTAAAAAAATGCGGTTGGGAAGTGGTAAAAGAAAACAAATATCCAGATGGCAGCATTTGCAATGTAATATTTAAAGCACCAAAAAGAGCAATTAGTTTTAGAAATATTAGCAAATTAGAACCGTCTCAACAAAAAAGCAGGGCAAGCAGTGAGAACGCAAAAAAATTCCTTAATTCCCCTACCAGAAGGAGCGAAAATTGATAAACAACACTTCAAGGTATAAATTATCCTCTAAATGTGTTATGTCTGTAAAAGTGCGTTTCTCTTGCAGAAAAAAGACTAAAAAAGGGGTGGTGTGATATTGGCGGTAAGAGTAAGAAATATCAAACAAGCATATGAGTACATAAAACAGCAGGACAACGAAACAGCATTAACAGAAAGTGCTTTCAGAAGCGTTGTAAAAAGTGGTTTGATACCTACGTTTTCGATAGGCAGCAGGATATTGTTAAAGCTGGACGATGTGGACAAGTTTTTACAAGATGTTACAGGCGTTGTAGTAGAGAAAAAGCAAACAGGAATTAGAAAGCAAGATGTAAAGGGGTGAGTATATGGCTAATAGAAGAATGTTTAGCCTTGATGTAATAGATACGGATAACTTTTTAGATATGCCTTTATCTGCACAAGGATTATATTTTCACTTGGGAATGAGAGCCGATGACGATGGTTTTATTGCTTCCCCCAAGAAAATAACAAAATCAGTCAATGCTAGCAATGATGATTTAAAGTTATTGATAGCAAAGGGGTATTTATTGCCATTTGAAAGCGGTGTTGTAGTAATACGGCATTGGCAGCAAAACAATTATGTTAGGGGTGACAGATATAAAAGCACAATATATCAAGACGAAAAAAGCCAACTTTGTGTAGAAAATAGCATTTATGATTTTATGGTAGACGCTTTGGATACCAACGGTATACCAAATGGCAACCAAATGACAGACAAAAGGGATACCAATGGTATACCAGTGGTTGACAAATTGGATACCCAGGTTAGGTTAGGTAAGGTTAGTATAGGTAAGGATAGTATAGATAATGTATATTGCACGGAGCTAGAAAGCTCTAGCTCCATGCCAGAAGAAAAAGCAGCCATTGCATTAACTCTAAATGATAAGTCTGAATATCCTATATTTGACAAAGATATAGCAGCATGGAAAGAATTATACCCTAATGTGGATATATTGCAAGAGTTAAGAAAAATGAAGGGGTGGTTAAACAACAACCCTACAAGAAGAAAAACCAAAAAAGGAATACTGAAATTTGTAAATGCTTGGCTAGCAAAAGAACAAGACAAGGGAGGTTATAGAAATTATGGAGCAAATACATCATACAGTACAACAAGCGGTGGACAACATCAAGAACAAGAACCAGAATGCTTTAGCGACAAATGGCTTAGAGAAAAACGAGAAGCAGCAGAAGCAAGAGGAGAAACCTTTGATATTGAAGAGGTTGAGTACGATTTCTGAACAATGCCCCTATCATATGTGTAATGGTTTTGGAGCAATAGGCTATTTAGTTTTAGAAGATGGTCAAGAGGTGGAAAGATGGAAGGTATGCGATTGTGTAAAAAAGAATCAGCCTCAAATGCGAAAACAAGCTAAAATTCCTTTTGAATTGAAAGACTGTACTGTTAACAACTTTGATACATCGTTGTATCAAGACCAGGTAACAGCTAAAGCAGCAAAGAAAGCAGCAGCAAATTATATATTAAATTTTATTGCTTTCAAACAGCAAGGCAAAGGCTTATATTTATACAGCAAAACAAAGGGAAGCGGTAAAACACGTCTTGCTTGTTCCATAGCAAATGCTTTGATACAAACACAAGGTATACAGGTGAAGTTTTTAAGAGTACTTGATTTATTGAGTATGATAAAAGATACATACAAAAATAATAGTGATTTATCCGAAAAAGAAATCATTGACGGCATTAAAAAGGCAAAGGTACTCATATTGGACGATATTGGAGCGGAAAAGCCTACCGAATGGGTATGCGGTGTATTTTTGAGTATATTAGATTACAGAATATCAAACAGGCTTGTTACACTGTTTACAAGCAATATACACAAAGAAAAATTGAAGCTAGATGACAGAATTGTTGACAGGCTGTATAAAATGACAATAGATATCCATTTGCCAGAGGAAAGTATCAGAAGGCTTGAAAGCCAAAAAGAAGCTGAAGAATTAAGAAAGTTGTTAGATGATTGAATAATACAAGAAAGGATGTTATCGTATGAGTAAATTAGACATGACAAGTAAATTATACTGGGAATTATTCGATATTATGAGAATAATACACAAAGCAAAAGTAGCAAATGACGCATTATACAATAATTATTTTGGTGAGGAATGTGTGAAAAGTTCTCGCATTATAACAGATTTTGAAAAGGCATGCGATTTACATAGTATTGTTGAAGATTATATTGATAAGGCTTGTAAAGAATTAGAAAATATATTAAATGATTGAAAGGAAGGAAATAACATGAACAAAGGACAAAAAAATTCCCCTACCGCCGGCAAGCAAGTAAGGGGAAAACAAAAAATATCATTTATTCTTATAGTTAAATTATATGGGTAAATGGTGAATTTGTAAATAGAAAATTGAAAAAATAGTAAAAGGGTGTTTTTGGAAAATGCCCTTTTATTATTTTTCCCATTGCTCATACAATAATCTGCATAGCAATACCATAATTCATATAAGGCTCATAACCGCCCCTAACCTCTTTGAAAATACTTTGTATGCTTTTTCCACTGTCAATTAGAGGTGCAAGAAATGTCGCAAGAATACGAGGAATATAACCTATACAGTAAGAGCCTTTACTTTTTACTGTAGCAATCACTGCTATCGCATTACTATCATGTGTATTGTCTTTTTCTCTATGTAAATCTAATGTGATATCAGCATTGTTATAGCGTGTTAAATGCTCTAATGCTTTTTGTCTTTTGCCATATGTTACACCAGTTGCTTTTGTTTCTATTATCTGCATTTTTACTAATGCCCATGCTTTTACCATTGCATTGGCTCTATTTTGTCCTTGTTTTACTAATTTGTTAGCAATCGTCATAACCTTTGAATGTGTTGTTTTCATTGTGTTAGCTCCTTCCCTTTTCATCAATTTGTGTTTTAAGAAGTGAACTTTACCAGTA
This sequence comes from uncultured Clostridia bacterium, assembly GCA_947366645.1. Classification (GTDB taxonomy): domain Bacteria; phylum Bacillota; class Clostridia; order Christensenellales; family UBA1242; genus Caccovivens. Next base: position 2,940 of record CANBAX010000035.1, on the reverse strand, counting down.
AAGTGTTTGATATGATTGCTATTTTTCAGAGTGAACCTTTTTTCGGAAAAGCCTACTAAAAGGGGCTTACTAGATAGCTGTTATCTTTTATGATTATATTATAGTCTACTTATTAAGTAGATTCAATAGGTAAATTATATAATTATTAAGTAGATATTTTAGTTATTTTGTATACTTGTTAAGTAGGTGCTTTATAGATATAATATAAAAAAATACTTAGAAAGGAATTAAAAATAAAATGCTTAGAAAATATACAGAAGCACAAAAGAAAAGTGCTTTAAAATGGGATTCAACTAATCTAGATAGGGTTTCAGTAGCATTACCTAAAGGAAAGAAGGAAGAAATAAAAAAAGTTGCTGAAAAGCATGGTGAGAGCGTAAACGCTTTTATCAATAGGGTTATCAATCAAGCAATGGAAAAAGAAAGCGAACTATAAATATTTATGGTGGGTATTTAGTTGGTAAATAGTGGTAACGAAAATAAAAAAGTTGCAAGGTTGCAAAAAGTTAAAATTCAAATTCAACTCAAAAAGGTTGCATTCGTTGCATTCAAAAAATTAAAATTCAAATTCAAACAACGTTGCAAAAGAAAAATAAAAATTTATATTGCATATACAAAAATAATATGCTATGCTTTTAATGTAAATATAAGCTTAATATGATATATTTTTTATTGAGATGTAAGGCTGTTGACTTTTTATCTTGCTAATGACTTAGTGTAAATACTAAGTCATTTTTATTATCAATATGGGGGTGTAGCTCTATGGAGGTAAAAGAATATTTGCAGCAACTTCAAAATATGGATATCATTATAAAACAAAGACAACAACAGTTAAAAGAATTAACTGTAATTATCAATAATGGAGGTGTAGGTGGTGTGGACTATACAATGGAAAAGGTACAAACTAGCCCATCAAGAGAGGCAACTTTCTCTAAAATAATGGATAAATTGATTGACTTACAAAATGAAATCAGCCAATATATTGTATATTATTTCCAAAAGAAAAATGATATTATTAAGCAAATACAGTCATTAGATTCCCCTAAATATGTGGATATATTATATAAAAAGTATATAGAATTTAAAAAACTAGATGTAATAGCTTGTGAGATGTGTTATTCATGTGAACACATAAAAAGAATACACAAACAAGCACTAAACTTTTTTAATAAAAAATATGTCAACCTGAAAAAACCTGAAATAAAAATATAGAATTGTTAACATTTGTTGACATTGAAAAATACGAAAATGCTGAAAAATGTTGAAGCGAAAATATATTTATAGACATAATTTTTTGTTCTTTGTCTGTTCTTTATTTTGTTCTTTGTTCTTGATTTTTTTACATGATATAAAAAAGCAGATAGGGCAAAAATGGCGTAAAATCAATGTTTTTAAATAATATTATTTTGTGTGATATAGATAGTATACTTTCGACAAGAGAAATAAGCTAATAAAATATAGATAGCAAAAGCCTTATAAAATCAACATTTACAAGGCTTAGTTTTTTGAAAAATAATAAAATTGTTCTTTGTTTGTTCTTTATTTGATTTTAAATATATTTTCTAATGTATCTGCAGCTACTTCATCAGCGGTTTTAATAGCATGAGCATAAATACTAGCAGTAACTGATGTATTAGCATGTCCTAGCCGTTTTGATACCGTTGTAATGTTAATGCCATTTGCAATTAGCAAACTAGCATTTGTGTGTCTTAAAGAATGTATTGTAATAACTGGTAAATCATACCGTTTTAGGAAGCATTGAAACCAAAAAGCAACACTTGAGGGATTTATAGGCTTACCATTCCAAGTAGGGAATACATAGTCGTTATTATGCCACTGGTCACCACATTGCAAACGCCTAATATTTTGTTCAGTCTTATGCTTTTTTAGTAGCTTTAGCGGTGCGTCTGCTACTTTAATGATACGATTAGATGTAGCAGTTTTGGGGGTATCCTCAAAAAGTCCCTTATTTGCTGTATAAAGCAATTCTCTTTGTATGCTGATTGTTTTGTTATTAAAATCAATGTCGCTCCATTTTAGTCCTAATATTTCCCCCCGACGCATACCAGTATAGACAAGAAGTGTAAACAATGTCTGATATTGTAAAGGCTCATTAGTAAGGCAATCTAGCATATACAACGCTTGTTTTTCATCAAGGTATTTGCTTTCTTTTGTGTCTATTTTAGGTGGTTTCAGCCTTTCACAAGGATTAGAAGCAATTACTTGCCATTGTACAGCGGTAGAAAGTATTGAGGATATTGCAATATGATATGTTCTGATTGTACTAGATTTTAATTTTGTTTTTTCTGTTTGATAGGTAAATAATTCATCTATGTTGTAATTTAGTTCATCTGCTATTTTTTGTGCTGTTTTTTGGTATGTGCTGCAATGATTGCATATTTTGGATATTGTGGAGATATGCAGCCCTGTAACATCTGCTAATTGCCTATAAGTATATTTTTTTTGTTTAAGCAGCTGCTTCAAATCTATTTTGATGGTGTAAGCAGCGGTATGCTTAATACCTTCTTCAGCTAAATTATCATAAAAGCGTATTAGGTGTATTGGCTGTATTTTTTCAAGTGGTATATGTCCTATTGCCTTGTTAATTTGCTCTAGCAAATATTTTATACGATTTTTTGTGGTTTCTTTTAGCTGCTTTTCTGCATAATCAGTAAACCATTTTTCGGCAAAATCAGCAAAACGAATATTGCCACTTAAATATAATCCTCTTTTACATTTTTCTTCAAACAGAACTGCTTGTCTTTGTGCCTCCTTTTCCATCTGCTTTACTGTCATATCCTTTTCAGGCTTCCATGTCATGCTATGTACAATTTGCTTACCTTGCATATCGTAACCACAAGACACACGAATTAAGTAACTGTTACCTCTTTTTTTGATTGTAGCCATAAAAAAACCTCCTATTTTCTAAAATTGGGTATA
>CANBAX010000034.1 GCA_947366645.1 uncultured Clostridia bacterium | reverse complement strand
CTAAAAATATTACTCTGTGCTGTGCTAGTGATTTCTAAAATTTTAAATATTAAATAATAGCAATAAAAAAGAGCGACTAAATCGCTCTTCGTAATATATCTCCAACCTCAAGTGGTAAATCGGTATTGAAATGTACCCGCTGCTGTACCCCTTTCACATCAGTAATAGCCTCGCCTTTTTCATCTGTCATGTTTTGCATTGTGATTTTCTTATTAAATATCTCTTTGTTTGGGGAAAGGATTTCAAGTTCCTCCCCTTCAACAAAGCGGTTACGCATTTCAAGAATTACGCCGTCAGAATCTTTATCAACTACAGTGGCAACAAACTCATGTGTCTGCACTGGCATACTATCCTCTAAGTATTCAGTGTCCTTCCCGCTAAGATAGAAGCCTGTTGAGTATCGTCTATGGCTTGCCTTTTCAAGTTCGGCAGCAAGTTCTTCGCTTATCTTGTAATTAGGGCTATCAAGAGCCATACGATAGGCGTTTACCACGGTTGCCACATAGTAAGCCGATTTCATTCGCCCTTCAATTTTCAAACTTTTCACTCCCGCATCTTCCATTTCTTTAAGGTGGGAAAGCATATTCATATCTTTTGAATTTAGTATGTAAGTGCCTCGGCTGTCCTCTTGCATTTCGTACTCGTCATCTCGGCTTTCTTCACGAATGTAGTACTTCCAGCGACAAGCCTGCACGCAGGCGCCGTGGTTAGATTCCCTGCCCGTCAAGTAGTTTGAAAGCAGGCATCTTCCAGAATAGGAAATGCACATTGCCCCATGTACAAAGGCTTCAAGTTCCACTTTATCCCCTAACTTCTCATGCAAGGCTTTAATTTGTTTTAAGCTGAGTTCCCTTGCAAGCACGATACGGGTAGCCCCCATATCCGCAAAAACCTTTGCTGAATAATAATTATTGACATTTGCTTGTGTGGACACATGAACATTAAGCCCAGGGGCTTTTTCTTTAATGTAACTTACTACGCCTATATCACTAACAATTACTCCGTCAACTTCTGCCCTAACAAGAATGTCAAGATACTCGTCAAGCCCCACAAAGTCCTCGTCATTGGCAACGATATTTAAAGTAATATAACCCTTTTTGCCTCGCTCGTGTAAGTACTCCATTGCTTTTACAATTTCATCATCTTCAAAATTGCCTGCAAAAGCACGCAGACCAAACCTTTTCCCACTGAAATATACAGCATCCGCACCAAAATGCACTGCCGTTATAAGTTTCTCAAAATTACCCGCTGGTGCTAGTAGTTCCATTTTCTTCTCCTTTTTCTTTCTTCTGTTTCTTGTATAGTTTAATCCAATTAATATAGGTATAAATATCGTTCACAATATAGATAACGCTTGTAACAGCAATAGGTATAAAACTCGTTCCATTTGGCTCGCCATAAAATACCGGCATAAGCCAAAGCACAATTGTCACAATATCAAGTGCCAAAAATACTGCTGAACAATTAAAGTCGCCTAGCGTTCTTAAAAAGTTTGCATAGAGGGCAACCATAAAAGAGATTGTGCTTACTATAAGATACTTTGTCCCCAGCACTTGCAAACCAAAATATATACCAAATCCAATTGCCAACACCACCGCTAATGAAAGGGCATATTGCCATGCTTTAAGCCTTGTTATTTGTATGCTTCCTCCCACATTTTTTCGCCTAAACGCCTTAATAATCGCATATATTTGAAGTGGAACAAGCACAAAACCATATAAAATAGCCTCACCATATAATGTCTGTAGATAGGACTGCACTGCGTAGACAATCATATATGCCAAAATGAGAACATAACCCAGATAGTTACCTTTCGACAATATGAAAAGACCAATTGTGGAAGTGAAGGAATAGACAATTGAAAGTGCATCACTTTTAAAAACTATGGACACCACAGTTATTGCAATAAGAGATAGTGTTATATATAAAATGTCGTAGAGAGTAAAACTTTTAAAAAAATCAATTATTTTTTGTTTCATAAATCCTCCCAAGTTCCACATTAGGCTTGCCAGTAAGAGTCAGGTCGCTAAGTCCAAGCCCCGCTTTTAACATATAGTAAGCCGCCGAACCTATCATGGCTGCGTTATCGGTGCAGTAGCGTAGAACTGGCGAATAAAACTCTATGCCCGCCGCCTTGCATGCACTTGTAAGTTTCTCTTTAAGCATATAGTTTGCACCCACACCGCCGGCAACAACAAGTTTTTTGCCACCTACAAATTTGCAAGCATTCACAGCCTTAGTGGTCAGTTCCTCCGTCACATACTCTTCAAAAGAGCGTGCAACATCGGCTTTGTTTATTTCTTCACCCTTTTGAGTTTTATTATGCACAAAATTTACAACCGCCGTCTTTATTCCGCTAAAAGAGAAATTAAATGTGCCTTTCATGCTGTTTGATACTACAAACTTATACTTATTTTCTCCGCTTTTCGCAAGCTTATCTATCTCTGGTCCCCCAGGGTAAGGAAGCCCAAGCACCCTTGCCACCTTGTCAAAAGCCTCGCCAACCGCATCGTCTACGGTGGTGCCAAGAAGTTTAAAACTGTTGTAGTCATTAATTTCCAGTATCGCAGTATGACCACCACTTACCATAAGACAAAGGAAAGGTGGAGTAAGGCTTTCGTGAGAGATATAGTTTGCAGCAATATGCCCATGCACATGGCTTACCGCTATAATGGGTATGTCCAAAGAATAAGCAAGGCTTTTTGCAAAATTCACCCCGACAAGGAGCGCTCCAACTAAGCCCGCACCATAGGTAACTGCCACCGCATCAATATCATCTTTTGTGATATTCGCCGCTTTTAACGCCTCATCGAAAATATTAGATATTGCTGTGATATGGTTGCGTGATGCCACCTCTGGCACAACTCCGCCGAAGCGTCTGTGTATTTCTATCTGTGTGGCAATAATGTTTGAAAGCACCTCGCGGCCGTTTTTAATTACTGCCACACTTGTTTCATCACAGGAAGATTCAATAGAAAGAATAAGGACATCTTTTTGATTCCTTAACCTTTCGTATCTTTCTTTCATTCTTTCAAAATAGGTCATATATTCCTCGATTTAGTGCTTTTACACCTTTTTTAAATAATCATTAATAAATTCTTGAATATTTCCGTCCATGACGCTTTGAATGTTACTGTCCTCATACCCCGTCCTATGGTCTTTAACAAGTGTGTAAGGACAGAAAACATAACTGCGTATCTGGCTTCCCCATTCTATTTTTTTAATCTCGCCACGTATGGAGGCAAGCTTCTCCGCCTCCTCGCTTTCACGCTTTTCCACAAGACGAGAGTAGAGCATACTCATTGCTGTTTCCTTGTTTTGCACCTGACTGCGTTCTGTCTGGCAGGCAACCACTATTCCAGTTGGAATATGTGTAATACGCACCGCACTGTCCGTTTTATTAATGTGCTGTCCACCCGCACCAGAGGCGCGATAGGTATCAATTTTAAGGTCGTCTGGCCTTATCTCAATGTCTGGCGCATCCTCAATTTTAGGCATAATTTCCACACTCGCAAAACTTGTGTGTCGGCGTGCGTTGGAATCAAAAGGCGAAATTCGCACTAAGCGATGTACCCCTTTTTCTGCCTTTAGATAGCCGTAAGCGTTTGTGCCACTCACTTCAAAAGTGACCACTTTAAGCCCCGCCTCATCTCCTTCAAGGACATCTAAAACTTTACGTTTAAAGCCATTTTTGTCGCAGTACATCGAGTACATTCGATATAGCATATCTGCCCAGTCCTGCGCCTCAGTACCACCCGCACCAGCGTGAATGGTTATAATCGCATCGCTGGAGTCATATTTGCCATTAAGAAGGGTGGAAATCTTAGCGTTTTCAAGTTGCTGTGAAAGCGTAAAAACTAACTCTTCAAGTTCTTTTCCAAGTTCCTCTTCCCCGCTTTCTTCTATCATTTCAATAAGTGCGTCAGCGTCGTTAATCTTACTTTCAAGTCCATTAATAAGGCTGAGTTTATTTTCGATATCCTTTATTTCTTTTCCTACCTTTAAAGCAATTTTAGGGTCGGAGTAAAAATCCGCTTCAAGTTGTTTATCTTTAAGTTCTGTCAGGGTTAAATTTAATTTGTTCGGGTCAAAGACACTCCTTTAAAAAGGATAAATCACCTTTATAGGTATTTAATTTTTCTTTAATATTATCTAAAACCATAAATTCCTCGCTTTTAAATTTTACCACAACCCTGCCCATATATGCAAATAAAATAGGCTTTTATGCACAAATTACACCCCTTAACGCATATTTTAAAGTGTATGCAAAACTCTGCTACCTATGGATGCCCTATCCTAGATGAAGTTTAAGCATAAACTAAAGGAGGTTAATAAATGTCGTTTTTTATAAACAATACAAATCCTAACCGACCAGGACCTATGGTGGGCAATCCACTAAATGGAATCTGTGAAAAAGTTATGATAGAAACTACTAAGGTGTTTGACGCTTGCGTAAGCCAAAAAACAGAAACAGGTGTAATACTTCCAGTGACTGGCTATAACCCAGAAAATCCCGCTTTCCCTCTTACCTTTGTGTCTGCGGTAAATACCATTGGCGCACCTGCCACCGTTACCGACCTTGTAGTAGACCGAATTGAATCTTCTCCTAACTACGCAAATGTTAGTATGACAGTGACAATTCCAGTAACAGTTACTTATAGAGATGCAAATGGTGTACTCGGCACAGCGTCAAGTTCTGTCACAGTACAGAAGCGTGTTGTACTTTTCGTACCACAGCCAGCATCTACCCCAGTGAATATCACGGCAACCGCTCTGCTATCAAGCAATATTGGTTCTTACACCGCTGATAACACTTTCACAGTAACCGCGTGCATTCAAATCATGATTAAGGTAACTTCGGTTGTAGATTTGCTTATTCCATCTTACGGTTACCCAGTGGTACCACCATGCCAAGCGGCACAAGACAGCGATGTCTGCCAAGGCTTACAGGATTTACCACTATACCCTACTGCCGGCAGATTTTAATTAAAAAAGCGGACAATTTAGTCCGTTTTTTTGTTTGTAAAGGCTTTTTCCACCACTTTTGGAATGTTTACTTCATGTTTAACTATTCCGTTAAGATGAAATAGATATTCAATATTGCCCTCTTTGCCACGAATGGCGGAAGGACAAAGCCCTGAAATTATAAAGCCAAAAGTGGAAAGGTATGCTGAAAATTCCTCTAAAAGTTTTATGTGAAGCTTTCTATCAAGCACCACACCTTTATATTTTTTTGCCACCTCTTTTCCACACTCAAACTGCGGCTTGAATAACATAACAATTTCAATTTTGCTTCCAAAAAGTTCTACAATTTTAGGAAATATGTGTTTTAAAGAGATAAAAGATAGGTCGCCTATTATCATATTCACATCTGCGCATTTATCTTTTTCGAGGGCACGAAAATCCTGCCCTTCCATATTTACAACACGCTTATCCTGCCTTAAAACTGGACTTAGTTCGCCCCTGCCCACATCTACGCTGTACACCTTTTTCGCGCCATAAGAAAGAGCATACTGAGTAAAACCACCAGTGCTAGCACCTATGTCAAGCACAACCCTGTCTTTAAAATTAAGTTCAAAGTTTTCATATGCAGTTTTTAATTTGTAAGCCCCGCGTGAAACATACTCATCTACTTTCTTCACTTCAATTTTGTCATCATTCATAACCATAAAGGAAGGCTTTTTTATAACCTTGCCATTAACCTCTACTCTGCCATGCTTTACTCCCTCTTGCGCTTTTTCTCTGGAAGAAAACATCTCCCTTTTCACAAGAAATACATCAAGTCTTTCCATAGATATATTTTAGCACTTTCAAAAGAAAAAAGATATTGATTTTACTCAATATCTTTACTCTCCTTCTCCTTCCTCACTATGTTTTTGCCAAATTGAAGTAATTTCTTCGCATTTTTTGTTAAAAATTCCGCCAAGTATCTTTTGATGTCTCCAAGAAAGTGGTTTGTCCGGCGATATAGCCTCCAATTCCCCTAGAACCTTATAACTTTCATTTATTTCTTTTTGCAGGGCAGCTGAGTCTTTTAATCGTGAATTCATAAAAATATAACTTGTATATTCTGAGATTTTAATTAAAACATAAGCCTCTTTATGAAGCTGGTCAATATCGCTTTCAAGATTAACAAATTTTAAAAGGTTGTCACGGCTGATAGGTTTATCCTGCTCGCGAGTAAGTTTAAAGCTTTTAAGCATATTAAAACATTGTTTTTGGTATAGATTTCTTTTTTCTTTCTTGACTTTCGCTTCTTTTCTTAAAAGTCTATAATACTCTGCCATTTTTCTTTCATTGTTATTTAATTTTGTACAAGCTTCAAATTTTAAGAAAATATCATTGTCATTATCCCCTCTTAATTTGTCCTCTTTTTTCATTTTAGCAAATCTAAGTTTTAAGTTTTCAGCTTTATTTACTATTTCCTTTGTAGTCATCAAACTTTCCATAATTTTCTCCACACTTATTGTATCATAAAAAAAAGTTATGTCAAGCATAACTTTTTATTCAAGCGAAACTAAATAATAGTATACTGGCTGTCCGCCATAGGCACAAGACACTTCGCAGTCTGGGTATTTTTCAGTAAGTTTTTCAGCAAGTGCATTTGCCTCTTCCTCGCGAATATCCTCGCCATAGAAAAGTGTCACCGTCATTGTTTCATCAGTCATAAGTTTTGCAATAAGTGCCTCTGTGGTATCTGCCACAAGTTTTCCTTTTGCTAAAATCGCCTTGTCATCAAGTCCGATAATCTCGCCCACCCTTAGGTCAAAGCCGTCAACATGCGTATCTCTTACCGCATAGGTTACTGACGCCGATTTCACGCTCTTTATTGCCTCATTCATAGCCTCAGTGTTTTCTTCCACACTTGCGTCAGGATTGAAGGCTATTGAGCCTGAAATGCCCTCTGGAACACTTCTAGTAGGAATAATCACAAGGTTTTTGTTTGTAAGGTCGTTTGCTTGCTGTGCTGCGAGTACAATATTCTTGTTGTTAGGGAAAACAATAACATTTCTTGCTGGAACTTTGTCAGCCGCAGCTGCAATGTCCTCAGCACTAGGGTTCATGGTTTGTCCGCCCACAATAATTTCATCAACACCAAGGTCTTTGAAAATTGCTGATAACCCGTCACCAGGTGCCACCGCAACCATACCAATTTCCTTAGTAGGCTCTTGTACGCTGGCTTTTTTCTTGATTTCACGGTTTTGCTCTCTCATGTTTTCAATTTTAATGTTATAAATTTCACCAAGTTCAAGTGCATAACCTATCGCCTTGTTAGGCTCATTAGAATGTACATGCACCTTTACAAGGTTGAGGTCACCGATACAAATCACACTGTCACCTATCTGCATAAGTTTTTCGCGTAGTTTGTCAATGTCCGCCTCAGTAGTCTTTTTATTCATATGAATAATCATATACTCAGTGCAGTAACCAAATTGAATGTCGCCAAGGTTAGTGATGTCCGCAATAACATCGTCCACAGTTTGAGGTTTCTGCTCGTCCTCAAAAGAAAATTCAAAGTCCTCTTCACCCATAATGAGTTTATAGAAGCCGGTAAATATGATTAAAATACCACGTCCACCCGCGTCAACAACCCCAGCTTTTTTAAGAACAGGCAACATCTCTGGTGTTTGTTTAAGGATTTCTTCTCCTGTGTCAAGCACGCTCTTTAAAAACACCTCAAAATCGTCACACTTCTTTGCTACGTTAACAGCGTTTTCTGCCATCACACGAATGACTGTCAGAATTGTACCTTCCTTAGGCTTTGTAACCGCTTTGTAGGCAATATTCGCGCCTTCCTGCATTGCCTTTGCAAATACCTTAGTGGTGATATCGCTAGCCTTGCCTATCTCAGTACAAAAGCCCTTAAAAATCTGGGAAGTTATAACCCCACTATTTCCTCTTGCGCCTTTAAGTGCACCCTTTGCAAAAGCGTCAGAAAGTTCCTTGACATTATTGTTGATGCATTTGCCAAGTTCGTTCACAGCAGACTTCATAGTCAAAAACATATTGGTACCAGTATCACCATCTGGTACAGGGAAAACATTAAGTGAATCTACATATTTTTTATTTTGCTCGAGCAGTCCCGCCCCAGCAATAATCATCTTACGGAAAGTGACTCCGTCAATCTTCTTAATCATAATTCATCTTTCTCCTAAATCCTAACTCCGACAACATGAACATTGACAGCATCGACAAGCATACCAGTGAAGTTTTCTACGCTGTATTTAACGGTACCACGGAGGGACTCCGCAACGGCACTGATAGATACACCGTATTTTAAAATACAGTAAACATCAATGAAAATTCTGTTGTCAATATGACTTATCTTAATCCCTTTGGAATAAGACTCTTTTTTAAATAATTCACGAGCACTATCTTTCAGAGAGCGGGAGACAAGATCTACCACGCCATAACAATCTAGTGCAGCATAACCTGCAACAATTCTAATTGAATTGTCGCTAATTGAAATATTGCCATAATAGTTATTAGTATCGACTGTCAAATTCCATTCCCCCT
>CANBAX010000033.1 GCA_947366645.1 uncultured Clostridia bacterium | reverse complement strand
TATTATATTATAAATACTGGAGGAAAATATGGCTACAAGTGAAGTTATAAACAAAATTAAAATTAAAAAGGGAGAAATTGAAACAAAACTCCAACAAAAATTCGCCATGACAAGTGCATCAAATAAACCTCTCATGACTTTCTCAGTAAATGACAAAATAATTGGTAGTATAACAAACAAATTGCTTCTCAATTTAAATGAGGAGGTTGTTACGGCTTTGCCACCAGAAGTTAAAGAAAATCTAATTTTATTGGGTAATGCAACCTTAAAAATAGAGCCTACTTCAGAGGGCATTTCCCCTATTGAAGTAGACACAGATAATAACGAACTTAAAGTGCATGTAAAAGCAAAAGACGGAAATAAAAATTACGAATGTCGTATTAACGCTACTGGTGTTTATATTAAATATAATGACCATGAAACATCTTACACACCCAAAGAAGTTGAGGGAAATGAACAAGGCATTGATATTACAATGAGTACTAGATGTTTTGAAAGAATGCTTGATAGTAAAGATACAAATATAAAACTTGTTAGAACCTCTAAATCTAAGAATATTACTACTCAGATACCTTCATTTATGCTTGGTACATATTTGGAGGCTACTGTACAACAAGAAGAAACAACAAGAGAATATGACATATCAGAAAATTTTTCAGCCTTCGCACTTACTCTTCCTAGTAAAGAGGGCAAAAATACCTATCACTTTTTAAAAAATAAGGAAAATGGACAAGCATTCGCTTTCCATAGCGGCTCTTTAAAACCTGTACAAAGTTTTGCCATATTTACCACAAGAGATGAGAACGGAAATGTTAAATCTCCTTATCTCAAATTAAATGTTGGAACAAAAGCAAATCCTAAGTATGCTTTTATCGACCTACCAAAATCAAATGGGGAAACTGCAGTACAAAGCGAATATCTTGATGCTGTTACACAGTTGAAGGATTTTTATGATGATAGTGTCAAATTTCCTAAACCTGAAAGTGGCTTTAGCGAGATAGGCAAAGACAGCAAAGGAAATGAAATCATAGCGGAATGGGCAAGCTCAGATGATGAAAGAAAATTCGATACAAAACTCAAAGGGAAAACCTTTACTTTTACTGTTGAACAAGGTGAAAAGGAACGTTCCCCTGAAGTTTTTAATGCTATAGTCGAAAACGCCGACAAAACTGATGAAGCCCCTATAAAGGAACCGGATAATACTCCTGTTGTTACAGCAGAACCTATTTCTATAGAAGCGGACGAGCCTGTAACAGAAGAAAAGAGTGGCAGAGAGCGTCTTAGTGAGGAAACTCCTTTTACAAGCACACCTATGAAAAGTGTAGACATGTCAAAGGTCAAATCTAAAATTAGTCCTGACTGGGGCGTCAATATGATGCTTGCCGGTATGGTACTTATGCTTGTGGGGCTTTTGTTTGCCCCTGCTTTTGCAGCAGTTTTTGCTGCTGTTGGTGTAGCAGTTACCGCTGGCGGTGCTTGGCTTGCTGTAAATGCGGACAGACTTGCCAACCCTTACCTTAAACTTGAGCAGTATATTATTGACCCACTTAGAAAAAAGGAAAGGGCATCTGAAAAAGAAAGAGAAGCACACTGGGAAAAAACCAAAGAACTTAATGCCGCCAGTGCAAAAGCTGATGCAACAAAAGAAAATCTTTTAGATACGGACGAAAATCATGATGCTAAATACTGGAGCGAAATATTTGGTGAAGGTTATCAAGACTTTATTAATGAGAGCAACTTACTTAAACGCAAGGCGTTTTTGGAAGAACTGCAACTAATTAATAATGCAAATGGTAGCGAAAAAGGCAAGATGTTAGAGGCTTTCAAAGCCCGCTATGGACTTTCTGAAGATGCGCTTAATAGTCTTCTCGACGAAGAAAAGGTCGAAGAAAGAAACAAAGCTCTAGCTGCTATGAGAAAATTAAATCAACAGCAAGAAGATGTCTACAATAAACAAATCGACATGATAGAAAATACCAAAAATCTAAATGAATTTACATTTAAAAAGCTTTGCCAAGATATGAAAAATCTTTCGCCAGAGGCAAGACAAGTTGCTATGGAGCAAAACAAGTATGCACTCGCAATGCATTTAATGTCACAAAAGAATCTATCTCAGGCAGCAACTGAACAAATTTTATCGGTGTTGCCAGAAGATTGCCGCCAAACTTTAACGGAATCAATAGCCGAAATCTCAAAAATATCAGAACAAGTAGATGAAATTGTACACGAGAGTGCTTTAAGAACACAAGAACATCAAAAGACCCTCGATTATGCTGAAACACTTAAAGATATCCATTCAAGCAAAACTAAAAATGTAGACGGTAAAACTATCGCCGATGCAGTGGAAAAAAGGCTTTTAAAAGAACAAAAAGACATTAATCTTGGGCTTGACATACAAGGTAAGCAAAAATTACTTACAATTGAAAAAATAGTAGGTAAAACCCAAGCAAAAGTATTGGCAGACACCTCACTACAAGCACTTAAAAAGCAAAATAACATCACAGACACACACCAAATTGGCAAAATCCAAGAGTTTAAGAAAGGTAGAAGTGTTGACGAAGATGTTTCAGCAAAAGAAAAATGGTCAAGTAAGAATTTCCATAAAACAGAGGAAAAATATGACACAAGAGCTCAGCTACGTAAAGAAGGTCTTCAAAAATTAATGGAAATTATGAAAATGCCTGACGATACTGGCAAGGAAAGAATAAATGCATTATCTGAATACTTAGGCAGTTTCCCTGTTGACACTCCAACACCTTTCGACGCCCCTGATTTATCTGCAAAAGGATTTGATTTTAATAAATGGGCTGAAAAAGTTGTGAAGCAGGTAAAGAACAAACAGAAAATTGATGACCAAGATATGGCTGAAGCCATTGCACATATGGCGGGCTTTAAACGCGTGACAAGCAAAACCACAAGTGCTGAAACCATTGCTAAAAATGCGGCAATCTTTACCGAGGCAGTTAAAGAAAAATCCGCTTCATCAAAGACAAGTGAAGAGGAAGAAGGCAAAGAAAATATTACAAAGAAAGAGGCAGATGAAAAGAGATTTAACCCGTTTAAATTAAAAGGACCTCAAGAAAGAGAAAGCGACTAAAAGGAAGATATTATGAAAATAGGAGTAGTAGGACTGCCTAATGTTGGGAAAAGCACCCTATTTAACGCAATTACCGAAGCTGGAGCCGAGAGTGCAAATTATCCATTTTGTACCATTGAGCCAAATGTGGGAATTGTAGATGTGCCAGACCGACGTTTGGAAGTTTTAGGAAAACTTTATAATACCCAGAAGATAACACCGGCAACTATAGAATTTGTGGATATTGCAGGTTTGGTTGCGGGGGCAAGTCATGGAGAAGGCTTAGGAAATAAATTCCTAAGCCATATTCGTGAAGTTGATGCTATCGTACATGTGGTACGATGCTTTGACAATGACAACATTATTCATGTGAGCGGAAGTGTAAATCCTCTTCGCGATATAAATATAATTAATCTTGAACTTATACTCGCCGACCTTGAAATGGTAACAAAAAAGTATGAAAAAGATGGAAAGCTTATCAAGACTGGTGACAAAAGTTTAATTGCCGGCGTCAACCTTCTAGGCAGAATAAAACAAACGCTTGAAAATGAACAGCTTGTAAGAAGTATGACTTTTGATGAAGAGGAATTAGATTATCTAAAAACTTTACAACTTATAACATCTAAACCTGTGATTTATGTTGCAAATGTGGGAGAAAATGACCTTGACGGCGACAATGAATATGTAAATGAAGTTAAAAAATATGCTGAAAAAGAAGGCGCAAAAGTTATATCTCTTTGCGCAAAGATAGAAGAGGAACTTATCGGGCTTTCACAAGACGAAAGAGAACTTTTTAAAGAGGAACTTGGAATAAAAGAAAGTGGGCTTGAAAAACTTGTAGCCACAAGTTATGATATGCTTGGACTTATGAGTTATCTCACTGCTGGCGAAAAAGAGGTTAGAGCGTGGACCATTAAAAAAGGCACTAAAGCACCTCAAGCCGCAGGGAAAATACACAGTGACTTTGAAAAAGGTTTTATAAAGGCGGAAATAGTTTCTTATGACGACCTTATAGATGCCGGAACATTCTTAAAAGCCAAAGAAAAAGGAAAAGTTAGAATAGAAGGAAAAGAATATGTTATTCATGATGGTGATGTTGTACTTTTCCGCTTTAACGTGTAGGTTAATATGAGTAAAAAAGAACTTTTAAATAAACTTTTAACCTCCAACCTACTTTCACTAGCCTTTATTGGCGATAGTGTACATACTCAGTTTGTCCGTGAAGAAGTATTAAAAACTTATGAAGGGAAAATGAACAACTATCACACCCTTGCTTCAAAATATTGCAAAGCGCAGCATCAAGCAAGAGTACTTGAAAAACTTATGTCCTCTCTATCAGAAGAAGAACTTGAAATTGTAAAAAGAGCAAGAAATGCAAAACCCAAACATCAAGCAAAAAATGCAAGCAATGCTGACTACACCCATGCAACCATGTTTGAAGCCCTTATCGGCTTTTTATACTTAAGCGAAAATGAAAAAAGACTAAATGAAATTTTAAAAATTTCAATTATAGAATAAAGGAAACAAGATATGTTAATTGAAGGCAAAAACGCCGTGAGAGAGGCACTAGGTGGCACTCTTACAGTGAACAAATTAATGGTAGACAAAAATTTAGAGCATAGAAAAGATGAAATTATTAATCTAGCCTATCAAAAAAAGATTAAGGTGGAATTCCTACCAAAACATGTACTTGATAAGAAAAGTCAAACTCAGCATCACCAAGGTTATATTGCCGACGCAGTGGATTTTCAGTACTGTGAAGTAGAGAACATACTTAAAAGAGCAAAGGAAAAGAATGAAAAACCATTTATTGTCCTACTTGATGGAATAGAGGACCCACACAATTTTGGAGCGATAATCCGTTCCTGTGAATGTGCGGGGGTACATGGAATTATCATACCTAAAAATCGTGCCTGCCAAGTGAACGAAACGGTAATCCGCACAAGCACTGGTGCAATATCTAATATGCTTATCGCTAAAGTAACCAACCTAAAAGACAGTATTGATTATCTCAAATCAAACGAAGTATGGGTTTTTGTGGCTGAAACCGGCGGGGAAAACATATATGACAAAAACTTAAACCTTCCTATCGCAGTAATAATTGGCAGTGAAGGCAAAGGTGTGAAGCAGTCTATTCGCTCTTACTGCGACGGAATTATTACATTGCCACTTAAAGGCAGCGTCAACTCGCTTAACGCAAGCGTAGCATGCGGCACGGTAATTTTTGAAATTTTAAGACAGCGTTTAAAATAAACAAAAGGAGGAGATATGACAGACGAACTTCTTGCGCTTAAAGCCAAAAATGGCGAAGAAGAGGCAATGAATGAACTTTTAACTAAATACAAAAGCACAGTAAATATGCTTGCAAGAAGTTATTTTCTTATCGGTGGAGATATGGAAGATATCGTTCAAGAAGGCATGATTGGCTTATACAAAGCGATACTAAGTTTCAGCGGTGAAAAAGCTTCATTCAAAACTTTTGCACATATTTGTATCAAGCATCAAATTCAGACCGCAATTAGAAAGGCAAGTTCTCAAAAAAATATGCTACTATCCTCCGCCCTTCCAATATATGAACTTGAAGATAATGAAGACGATATGGATAAAAATGAAATTATTTTGCCTTCACAGTTACCTTCGCCAGATGACACGATTTTAGCAAATGAGAATATAAAAGAACTTAAAAAGAAAATCAATGAAAACCTTTCAAATTTGGAAATAAAAGTGCTATCGCTATATTTAAAGGGTTATAGTTATAACGAAATCTCTGAAATTGGTGAAATTAGCAAAAAAAGTATAGATAATGCACTTTCTAGGATTAAAAACAAACTCAATTTTTTAAAGAAAGCAGAATAAGGAGAAACTATGAATTTTGAACGACCAAGACCAAATTTCCCTAAAAAAGCAGTGATTACAGGGGGTATGCCATATGGAAATAAATCCCTCCATTTCGGCCACCTTGCACTTATGGTGAGGGCTGATACTTTTGCCCGATTTATGCGAGATAGAATTGGAAAAGAAAATGTAATTTTTGTATCCGGCACCGACTGCTATGGCTCCCCTGCTGTGGAGTCTTTTCGCAAACTATCTTTAAGTGGCGAAATACATGATAAAACTATTTACGATTTCGTGACTAGAAACCATGACGACCAAGACGAAACCTTTAAGCTTTTTAATGTGGCGTTTAATTACTTTGGTGCTTCTGCTTTTGGAGAAAGCAAGGCTATACATGAAAAAGAGAGTGAAACTTTCATTACTAGCCTTCACAAAGCCGGAAAACTTTCTAAGCAGTCCTCGTGGCAGTTTTACGATGAAAAGTGCGGGCAGTTTTTGAATGGCAGGCAGGTGGTTGGCAAATGCCCTATTGAAGGCTGTCAAAGTGAAAAAGGTTATGCTGACGAATGTGACCTCGGTCATCAGTATCTCCCACAAGATTTAATTGAACCTATAAGCACTTTAAGTGGTGAAAAGCCTATACTTAAAAAAATTGAAAACTGGTATTTCAATTTAGAGGACTGTCTTGAAGTTTTAAACGCATGGATAGACGACCTTTCAAAGAAAAGCGATACTAGTTCATTTATGGTAAAAGAAATAAAAGAGTTTTTTAAAAAGCCCGAGATATATGTTAAGCGAGAATATGAGAGTAAAATTAAAACGCTTTCTTTGCCAAATTACGAAATCACTGGCAAAGAAACCGCACCAAGTTTCACAATGGTATTTGATAAACTTTCTGACCGTGAAAAAGCCTGCGAAGTACTTTCGGCAAACGGAATAAGATACCGTACTGGTAAAACACTTACTCCTTTCCGCCTTACCGGCGACCTTGAATGGGGTGTACCTTGCCCTACCCTTGATAACCTTACTGACCGCACCTTCTATGTATGGCCAGAAAGCCTTTGGGCGCCAATTTCTTTCTGTAAAACCTATTTAAAAAATATTGGTGCAAATTCTGAGGAATGGAAAAAGTATTGGTGTTGCCGTGACGCGGAAGTCTACCAGTTTATTGGCGAAGACAATATGTATTTCTATGGACCCGCACAGCAAGCGATTTGGCTTAGTTGCCAAGGCAAAAATGCCGTTTACCCTGCACCTGAAGGCGAACTTCAAACCACTAAGATAGTTCCTATAAAATCTCTTTTGTATATGAACTCAAAGGCAAGTTCGTCTGGCAAAATGAAGCCGCCTTCTGCAAGGGAACTTCTTAATCATTACACGCCAGACCAGTTCCGTATGCACGTGCTTGGCATGAACCTTGGAAACAACAACATAAGTTTTTCGCCAAAATGCTTTGACCCTGATGCCGACAATGACACTCTTGACCCAGTCCTTAAAGAAGGCAACCTTCTTACAAATGTATACAATAGAATACTTAGAACGGTATTCTATTCACTACAAAAAGAATTTAATAGTAAATTACCACATTGCGAGATTAGTGAAGATATTAAGTCGCAGTGCAAGAAAGTAATACTTGACTATGAACGCTTTATGTATGACAAAAAGTTCCATCAAGTGATAAATGTTCTTGATGTGTTTGTTAGAAACATCAATAAATATTGGGTAAAAGAAATTAATAATGCCGACACCCAAGAGAAGAAAGCAAGTCTTATCGTCAACACCTGCGAAATGATTAAGGTGGCAAACATACTCCTTCACCCTATCGCGCCTGTTGGTACAGAAAAGGTACGCGGGTATATGGGGCTTAACGAAAATCTTTACGACTGGGATTACATTTTTGAAGATATATATTTCTTTATTTCAAATCCTGAAAACCATGAATTCACAGAATTAAAAGAAAAAGAAGATTTCTTTAAAAAACATCAGTCGCAACTTGACGCACTGGCAACCAATAATTAAAAGATAGGAAAAACCTATCTTTTTTATTTTGATATTTTATAATTTTAGGTTAAAATATAATTATGTTATTACTTATAACCTTTTTTTGTATACTAGGTGTAACCTTAATACTTGGCGGACTTTATGTGGCGTTTCCTTCTTCCACAAATATTTTGCATTTCACTTTTAAAGCCCTCGCCCCTACCGCCTGCCTGTTTCTTGCTTTAATCAGTGCGAATCTCGCCTCCTCCTTTGGTGGCTATACATTATTTATAACACTCGCCCTTGCCATTATAATCGCCCTAGAAACATTCAAATGTGCAAAACAAGAAAAAACAAACTCCGTTTCACTTGTGAGAGGGCTTGGAAACTTACTTCCTTTAATATTATTTGCAGTTGCGGGGATTATAGTTGTTTCCTTTAATGTTTGGGGACTTTTAATGGGGTTATTCCTCGGCTTATTAATCGCTTGCATCTCACTTATATTTAAAAAACTCAATTTAATTGAAAGTATAATTCTTATCGCAAATCTCGCTATCGGTGGACTTGTACTTGGACAAGGTATAATCTTACTATTATCAAACCTTGCATTAGGCACCAAAATTATATATTTCATTTCAGCCTTTTTAATGCTGTTTAATCTTGTGTTTAGTACATTTATGAAAGAAGATAAGGTTATGCCTTATATTGCCCGTACAACTCGTATTTTAGCCCTTATAGGCTTTGCTATGTCAATTTACTTTATGATTTAAAAAAAATTTAAAAAGTTCAAGAATTGTCTTGACTTTTTTTATTTTACAGCATATACTATTAAAGCATCGTGACGCGGGGTAGAGCAGCTCGGAAGCTCGTCGGGCTCATAACCCGAAGGTCGTTGGTTCAAATC
>CANBAX010000032.1 GCA_947366645.1 uncultured Clostridia bacterium | reverse complement strand
TTTTCCTCTCTTTTAATTATTTTTAAATTTTTTGTTGCATTTTTCTTCTTTTGTGATATAATGTAATTAAAGATAGGGATACGGAGCGAGTTTGCTTTACTGCATTCATCGACATCCCGTCTTTTTTTATTTCTTTTTATGTTCTTTTTTGATATGCCGCATGATTGATTTGTCAGTGGCATTTTTTATTTTCATATCAGGTTGTTTTTTACCTATGTACTTTGTAGAACTGGTTTGCACCTTTGGCACTGCGTAACTTTCACGTTTGTCTGTCGGTTGAGGATTCTCTTTTAATTTGATGTTTTTCATATTTCTTGTAGTGGGGGAGTGTGTAATGGGTATATGCTCAACTTTAGAGCCTTTTTGTTTTGTTATTTGACTTTTATGCCCTCTAGTTTTTGCATCATTAATACTCCAAAACTCACCAGCACGCACAATCTTAATAGTAAAAGACTTTTTCATCATTTAACCTCTTATTTTAATTTGTTTTAATTTCATAGTTCTACACTTCCCGCATATGTCCCAATTGCTATCCAATAAAGACTACAGGTTATCGCCCCGTTTCCCCAGCCTTGCTGTTTTACTAAAAAGCTGTTCCTAGTATTGCCCCATGCACCAAAAACATATAAATTTGGCATTGTACTAGGCGTTACAGTTACTGTATAATTTGCATTTGCAAAAAGCGCACCCATCATAACGGTATATTCTGCATTATCGTTGTATTGCTTAGAATTTGTTTTCCCCCATTGAATTAATACCTTCGCACTTGGAATTTTAATATAGTTATACTCTCCATAACTATTAGTCCCTGAGGTAAAAGTTATCGTCTGGCTTTTTAGCAAATTGACGCTTGACTGCAATTCATTTACAGTTGTATTTAGGCTTGACAAGTTGTTTCGCATTGTTGCTACTTCTTCATTAGCAGTGGCAATTTTGCTCTCAAAATCTTCTACTTTGCCCTTTAATACCTCTAGTTCGGTTTTTGCCGTACTAAGGTCAGCAGTGAGTGAATTAATGCTAGTTTGTAGTGCATTGATAGAAGAAGAATTTTGAGATATCTTTTCAAGGAGGTTTTCTATGTCAGATGCATGTTCGCCAGCAAGGGTAGAAATGTTTTCTTTTATACTTGAAATCTCTGTTGTATTCTCTTCTATCTTAGACTGAGCATTACTTACCTCATTTTGAATATTTAAAATTTGATTTTCTATTTCCTCAATTTTTGCTGCATTAGTTACTTCATTTTCTTTTAAAGTGGTAAGTTCGGCATTTAACCTTTCTAGTTCAGTATTGTAACTATTTATTTCGTTTTCGAGCAATGCTATGGTTTGCTTGTCCTCATCTATCTTCGCTTGATAGGTCAATATCTCTTCAGCATGCTCAGAATTCATTGTCCTAATCTGCTCTTCATAGTTATGATTTTCAGTTTCGAGAGAAGAAATAGTATTATTTTTAGCATCGATTTCGTCACAAAGTGTATCAATAGCACGAGACTGTGAGTCAACTTTTTCTTCAGCCTCTTTAAGTGAATAGGTCATAACTTGTATTTCATTTTCCTTATCTGCAACCACAACCAATAGTCCTTCAACATTTTCACTTAGTGATGTAATCTGTTGTTGCATTTCTTTAATGAGAGCGGCGTTATCTTCGCTAGGTGGAACAACGACGGATTGGCTAATGCCGAAGAAGTTATTCACCCTTTCGCGAAACTTGACTATAGTGAAATAGCAAAATACTAATATTATGAAACCTATGCTCAAAATTACCGCTATTGCTTTAAAAAATTTATTCATTGTTGTTGCTCCTTAGAAACCATAGGCCCTTGAGTTATTAATAAGTTGCATACATCTGTACTTGTCATTCCTTCTACATAGCCAGTAACCGAACAAACCCAAACAACATCACTTCCGGACTCAATGCCATTAAAGTGGAATGTTATAAAAGTGCCTTCGATTTCATATTTTTTAACACCTGTAATGCCACCGGGTATTCCTTTATTTTGAATAAGCACACGGCTAAGTGAAGATAACTCCTCTTCAGTAAACGTGCCGTCGAATGGTACTGTAGCGGGATGAAGTGTCAAATCTACATTTGCAGTTTTCATAACTCTGTCTTGCTTATCGCAAAGTGTAAAAGTTAAAGTTGCTATTGTTTCCTCTTCAATTACATCCAATACGGATGCCATTATTTGCATTTCTTCCTTAACTGGAGTGATGTTTAAAACACCATCAGTTGCACTGGAAGAAATATAATAGCCCTCGGTTTCAAGTGCAGTATATTGCATAAAGTTTAAAGTTACTTTATTATTTGAACTCTCTACCTTGATATATTGGCCTAAATTCCAGTTTGGAGTCATATCACCGGCCATTGGCCAGTTAATTTGAGTAGTTATGACTACTGCATTATTATCAGTCCCAAGGTAGATATCAGAAGAAATGTCACCAGTAGTATATATATTGCCTGCTATAATTGCACCACTGTTGCCCGAATATAGCGGCCCGTCTACTATTCCAGTTACTTGTTTTGTAACTGCAGTCATAGTTAAAGTTGAATAATCATTTGTCGCGAGTTCATAATAAAGGTCTTGTATCTGCTTATCTTTTTCCGCAATTTGATTATCTTTCTCAGCCATTTGTTCAAGCAAATCATTATACTGAGTTTGAATAGCATCTCTCTCAGTTGTCATTGCGGCTAGTTGAGCCTCATATTCTTCGGCCGTACCTTTCCATGAGTCACGAGAGTTTATCATGTCCTCAATTTCTTTATTTTTTTGTTGTAATTCTGCATTTACTAAAACTAGATTATTTTGTAGTTCCAGTTTATCTGCATTTAATTGCTTATTTTCAGTTTCGAGTATCAGAATTTGCTCGCTATTATCTTTTGGTGGTGACGCATTAAAATGTACCACACCTATTACCGCACCAAAGACTGTGCCGGCAAGGCATACCATATATACGATTGTCAACAAGACTTTTTTCCATGTTTCCATGTCTCACCTCACTTTAATAACTGCCATGGCAGTGTAAATATCCATTTAATTACAACGCCAATGCCTTTCATTATTTGTTTAAAATAAACAATAAAAAGCACTATGAGTGCAATCGCAATTGCGATTAAAGGAATAGAAAGTTTGAAGCTTTCCAAAAATGCTATGATTGGCGACTTATATGGATTTACTGGGTCAATACTTCCTGTTTGCTTGTTATCAACAACGCCAACATTAAATACCTGTTTGTTAGCATAATACTTTAAGCGTAATATCGAAACTTCATCTACTTCCGTACCGGTCTCATATTCATAAATCGGCGTACCCATAACCGAATCGGCCCATTCGGCAAAATCAGTTGCGTAGAAGTTTAAAACCCATTTATCTTTGTTTAGTTCGTTGAGAATATCTTTTGAAAGACTTTTACCTTCTTCAAACTCTCCAATTGTTTCAATTTGGTTCCATGTAAATTTCTTTGTAAAGATTTGGCCGACAACAACGTTCTCTTCCTTATCTCTCTCAAGAGGTACAACATGCTTTACCCAGTTCCCATATGACCAAGACTCGCTACTTCCACTTAATCCAGGATTAACAATATCTCCAGTGACATGTTTATCAATGGTTTTTTTGTATGTCCTGGAATAGAATGTAACTTCAGCTTCGCGCAAACGCTCAATTTCAAACTCTGTTGAAAATGCTACAAAGTGTGCATCACAAGCCTTGCCCGTCCAGTTTAATGGAGTTCTGTATCGATAGCGGCCGACCCACTTGTTTTTGATTTCTACTGTTTTGATACCTTGCTGGGTGTAATATGTAGTACCTTCAAGTGTAGTAGCCGACCAACGATTGCCAACCTCAAATGCAACCTCATTGATAACTTGACCTTCACCAGTTGGAGGCTCGTCCACACCTTCGATATATTTACGATGAATTGCAATTACCTCGTAATATCTAACTTCTTGAGAAGATACTTTAAAGCCTTGCACCTTGTACTTAAACAAAGTGTTTGACGAGTTCAAATATGTGAGGGAGTAATCTTTTGGATGAAGTTTGTCATTGATACCTGTTGAAAATCGTATTGTGGTAGCACGCAATTTCCCACTAGGTTGATATACATACACAAGCAGTTCGCCTTCAGTGCTTTCTGCTATTTGAATTACTTGTAAAGAGTAATCATTTTCGATTACTGGATATTCGGCCACATTAAACGTTTCGTCTTTTTGCAAGTCCGTTAGTACATTGGAGCCAAGTTCTTCTGCATGTGTAATACTAGGCATAAAGCCCACCGTAGCTGTGAAGAGACTAAGAAAGGCCAAAACAAAAGCCAATAAGAAGTTATTAAATTTCCTTTTTTTCTTTGCCATAGTAGGCTCCTTTTAATTAGGCTTAGAAATTTATCTAAGCCTAAATGTTAATAATGCTGCAGCATTCTCACCGCCGGCATCTGCGGCTTTCTTCAAAATACCTAGTCGTTCAAGTTCGCCAACAAAGCCTAAGCCGTTGGAGACACCAACAATAGCAACTATGCTCAAGAAGACAGCAAGTGCAGCGAGGATGAAAAGCATGATGATTCCAAAGATTTTCCAACCTTTATTTCTCATATTGCATCCCTCCTTTTGTTAAATTTTTGTTTTAGGAACTTGAGCTTTGAACTCAGCAACAGCGTTTGCTTTGCGTTCCCATAACTTAGCCGGCGGACTTCCACCGCCGGAGGCCTATGCGTCGGGTTATAGGCAAGCTGAAGGTAATTATGAACAAAATTTTTGGCATATTGTGTTTGAGTTTTGTTTTGAAAAAATTTTAGGAGGAAATTTTTTTGTTTTCTATATTTTTTAAAAGGAGCCCCGACGAGTAGCTTTGCGTTTATCTTTCGCCACTAAGTGATTGAGGGTTATGTAGTCAATATCGCCAAACATGCCAACCTGAATTGCTCTTAACTCTTTCTTAGGCATAGGTTGTACTCGTCAAGTGATTCCACATGGCTTGGATTTTTGCCGTGGTCTTTGCACCAAGCTATAAATTTTTTAATTGTTTCAATTCCCATTTTTACCTCCTATATTTCGATATCATCAATGTCTTGGAATAGGGCATTCAGTTGTCCACGCGTATAACTTCTTCCAGTGAAGTTTTGTTTTGGTTTCTCTTTTCTAAAGTTGTCATGTGTGCCGGCCATAATTTTGTCACTATTATCTAGGCACCATTTAAGGCCGAGATTGTTAGCCTTCTGCAAGAAGTTGCTATCATCAATCTTGCCTATCAGTTGTGAGAAGTCTAGGCCAGTGTATGATGCAACTTGGCAGTCAATTGCTTTGTGAGGGTAGTTGTACATGAACTCAGCCAAGAACTTGACTTGGTCAAGCGTAAGTGCATATTGAATCGAGTTGTCTTGGATGCTATCAAGCACTGGTGATTCCTTAATGCGTGCCAGGAGCAAGTCTGGCTCAGCGCTGCCAAAGATGACGGCTGTTTTGAATGACTCTTGCAAGGCTAGCATTTGTGCGCTTAGTTTTTCATCATCCGGTTTTTCTTCTGCGTACAGTTCTTGTTCTTTTGGTACGTGCACATACATCCAACGTTCATGTTTGTGATTGTTTTGAACAATGTTTATAAACTTCTTTTTGGCCAATGACGAAATGCGCGCGGAGATTGTTTGTTGTGATAGATTATTAAGCGCCTTCGAGATTTCCGCATTTGTAAGTTTGCAGTAGCCGGCCGGTGTTAAGTTGTCGCTAATGAGTAGCCATAGTCTTAGTTCGCCGTCAGTGAGATTTTTTAGGCGCAATACTTTTTTTGGGTAGGATGACCAGTAACTCATGTCGTCACCTCCATGTTTTGCAGATACCACTTTGTGTCAAAGATTTTGACGCCTCTTGCCACAACTTCCAAATGGCGACCTATCGCCATGGCAAAGTCTCTCATTTGAGAGGGGCGTGGAAGTATTGAAGTAACGGCCAACATTTCTTTGTTTTTCAAATCTCTTACTTCGAATAAAATAATGCCAGCGGGAATAGAAAATGACGTTGTCATTTTTTCCTTACTGGCTTTAATTAATTTTTTTGGTATTGCTAATTGGAGAACTGTCATAGGTCGCCCTCCGTGATGTTGTATTTTTTATACAAGTGCTTACGAATATAGTTTTCTTGCCACTTAAAATCTTCTTCCGTGCTTTCTTTGTCAACTAAGCGAAAATATGCCATTGTTTCGCTTATGTACTTTTCTATTTGCTCCTTTGTCATTTTTACCTCCTTTAAGGCTTGTCAGCCGACCCTTGCGGGTTTCGTCTTAATTTTCAAAGACTCGTCAGGGCTGTTTGGAGTTTTTGTTTTTGTATGGTATAATAATTTGTTGGTATGTGTGGCATAGTCGATTGCTTTATACCAATGAAATCTAAAAGAGGGAATCTGCAATGGGGAAATTACATAATGCAAAGTTAAAGAAGTTATCCCAGGAATTTAACGATTTAACTAAGGAAATTAACGAGAAAGCTAAAATTGTACCTAGAACAGAAGATTTAAAGGCGGAACTTAAATTGCTAGGCGATAAGCAATCTAAACTAAGAAAGAAAATTGAAAAATTAAATGGTGAACCGCCTGCAGAAGAAAAATAAATTTAAAAACAGCCCCAGCCCCACGCTGGGGCGTTTTTTTATTTACCTAAGTATCGTCTATCCATGAATTCATTAAATGACTCATAGGAAGACTCTGAATTTTGCCAGTATTGCTCATAAGCGAAATACAGGAACCAAAGATAGTCAATCAAAGAGTAGTTCCTTGTCTTGTAGTCTTGGTAAGCACGAAAATGCTCCCAGTACTCCAATTTGCCACTTTTTGGATTGATTTTATAGTCAATCAAAAAGCAATAGAATCTTGTCTTTCCTAGTTTTCTCTTCATTTTTACCTCCTTTTAGGGCTATTTTAGCCCTTTTCATGGTCAATAATAGTATAATTTTAGCCCATTGTCAAATGTTTTGGGCTATTATTTTACTTTTTTTGTTAAAAAAAATTAAAATTAGGCCAAAGGAGGGAGTATGAACAAATTAAAATTACTTAGGGGGCAACGGGGGTTCACACAAGAAGAACTTGCCTCTCAGGTCGGCATGACTCGTGATACATACAAAAATTACGAACAACAACGCACAGAAATGGGCTATGAAGTTCTCATCAAACTAGCCGACTATTTCGGCTGCAGTATCGATTACTTGTTAGGCCACCAAACTACCAACACACTTCAACTTGACGGATTGCGTGAGGAGCAAAGGCAAATTATTAACTTAGCAATAAAAATGGATGAAAAACAAGCCACATTTGCTTTGGGTCAACTTTCTATCATCATGAAGTTGCCGGACACACAGATTGCGCCAGCAAGGCCGTTTTGAATTTAAGTCTTGAAATTTCCAACTTTGCAAGTTAGTATTTTCCTGGAGGGAATACAATGGATGCAAAGTTTGTACAAGATGCCAATGATGGACTTCTAAAGATTGTAGAGATTGCACATTGGCTTTTAAAATGGCTCAGTATAGAAACTGGCCGAGAATATCAAAAACAACAAGAATTTGAAAGAGATGTTGTAGAGGTACAAAAACCAAAGGAAGAGGAAAAAATAAAAATCGCTAATTCTATATCGAAACTAAAACCAAAAGGAGATATAGAATTGAAAAATGTACAGTATCGATATAGCGACCACCGCTATATTGGAAGGAAAATGATTAATGGCCACACATACACCGTTTATGGTCACACACAAAAAGAATGCTTGGACAAACTTAAAGATGTTTTGGCCAAGGTGTCCGGTGGCAAATATATAAAAGCACACAGATGTCAAAAACCATTTATTGAGTGTTGGGACAAATGGTATGAACAAAATAAAAAGCCGTTTGTAGTAAAAGAAACGGCGGATGATATCGAACGTGTGCGCGACAAGGTCGAGGAGCTGCATCATCTTCCACTTGTGAAGGTGGGCAGGGATGTTCTGTTGAAGTTGCTAAATAAAATTGAAGAGGGTAGGCCAAAGGAAAAAGTTATTTTGTATTTGAGGGCCTTCTTCAAAGCAATGTTTAACCAGGGGATGATAAAGGCGAATCCATTTGCTAGCATAGTGGTGAAGCCTCGTAAGTTTGTGCGTAAACCGGCGTTTACTTACGAACAACAGGTGCGCATCCTGGAACGCCTGAAGGGCGAAGAGATAAAACCAGTCATCCTGATTTATTTAATTACTGGACTAAGACGCCGGGAACTTGATTTCAAAAACATAGAGCAGCACCTTTATGCAGATGACCTCATTCTTAAGGCAGTAAACCTTAAAGGTAGGAACCGTGAGAAACGTTACAAATATATAAAACTTACAAAACAGGGTTTCTTGCTGATAAAAAATAATATTGAGTTGTTGAAGAAGTGGGATGATGAAACAGTGTATCGCCGTTTTGCTGAAATACTTAAAGAACTAGACATTTCCGGAAGTATTGTCAATTTGAGGCATACTTTTGCTACAAACAACTTTTACTTGGGTAACCCTGAACTGTTTATCTCAAGACAGATGGGACACTCAACAAGCCAAATCACAAAAGATAATTATACCGACCTTGACTATCACCTGAGCAAAGAGAAACTGCTTAAAATATATAATAACCTGTATTATATATTTTAAAATAAAATTTGACTCAAAATTTGACACAAAAAATGCAAAAATGAAGGCCAAATTTTACCTTACTTGCAAAATTCGACCTAAAATTTTGTGTCAAAAAGAAAAACGCTACACGCCTTGAAAATAAAGACGTATAGCGTTTAAATTAGTGGTGCCGGTGGTGGGAGTCGAACCCACACGTCCTTGCGAACTCAGGATTTTA
>CANBAX010000031.1 GCA_947366645.1 uncultured Clostridia bacterium | reverse complement strand
ATTTAAAAGGCAGACTGCTGCAAAAGCCTTCAAGCACCCTGCCATTTTTTAGTTTAAGAACGGCGTAAGGTTTTTCTATTTCCAAATACACAAGCTTCATGCAGTGATTTTTCAGAGCGTCTTTATTTTTGATTACCACTTCTTCTATACATTCAAGGTTGTTTTCTTTGTTTGGGTTTTCATTCCTTTGATGAATGATTTTATTACAAAGCGCGATATACTCATCATAATTTAACGGAATATATAAATCTTTGCCTTTTCGAATGCATTTATTTTCCTCTACACCCTCCACGCTCATATATACCGGATAGGTATTAAAGCATCTCATAGAGCCAAACTCATTTTTAAGCCACTCAAAAAGTTGACCTTCTGTTCTGTGGCCAGAGGCAATGATATTAATCTCCTTTGTGTTTATTTCATATACTTTAAGGTCAAAATAGTCAATTAATTTGTTTTCTTTAAGTTTTTCTATGCCATAGGAAATCGTCCTGCCTGCGGGGCAATGCGAAGGCGTCAAATTTTCAAACTCTTCCATTTTATCTATAAGAACGCTATCAAGAAGCCTTGCCTCTTTACGCAAGGCAAAATTTTTGATATGGTTATAGCAGTCGCAATGATAATCCCCGCCACTCTTATTAAAAATATGCACACGAATGCCATGCTTTGCAAGAGCGAGCGCACACTCAATTCCCGCAAAACCAGCACCGATTATATTGACATGTGCTAAATTAGACATTTTCCTCCTTGTAATCACAGGTGCTATTTGAGCATTTTATATTTTTTCCTTTTTGTATTAAATGGCTTTGACATTTAGGGCATTTATCCCCTGTTGGAATATCCCAACTCATGAAATTACAGTCAGGATAACTATTACATGAATAATATGTTTTTCCTTTTTTACTTTTTCTTATAACCATAGCCGAGCCACATTCTGGACACTTTCCAACAAGTTTCTTTTCCTCTTCTATCGCCTTAATATTTCGGCACTTAGGGAAATTTTCGCAACCCAAAAACTTTCCGTAACGCCCGTCACGCAAAAGCATTTTTCCGCCACATTTTTCACAGACAACATCTGTTACAATAGGTGGTTCTTTCATTGTCACACTGCTTGCATCAGCCTTTTCAAGAAGACCTTTAAAGCCCTCCCAGAAATTGTTGACTATGTTGTGCCAGTCCTCGCCGGTTTCCACAATATCGTCAAGTCGCTGCTCCATATGTGCTGTAAATTTAACATTTATCACGCTACTGAAAAACTGTTCAAGATATTCTACAATATTTCGTCCAAGTTTTGTTGGAACCAAACTTTTGCCGTCTTTTTCGGCATATTTGCGAGAGGTTAAAATGTTAATGGTTGGAGTATAGGTGGCAGGTCTGCCGATTCCCTTTTCTTCCATTGCCTTAACTAGGCTTGCCTCGGTAAATCTCACCGGTGGTTTTGTAAACTTTTGCTCTGGTTTAATTTCTTTACAAGGCAGACTTTCCCCTTCCTCAAGAGGTGGAATTTTACCGGTATTTTCTTTTTTATCATCTTCAACAAATTCTTTATATACAATGGTAAACCCTGCAAAAGTCATGGTTTTTCCGGTTGCTCTAAAGCCATAATTTCCTACAGTAGTACCAACCGAAACATTATTAAATTCAGCTTCTGTCATTTGGCTGGCTAAAAATCTTTCATAGATAAGTTTATACAACCTATAGTTATCACTTGTTAAAGTTTCTTTCACCTTTTCTGGTGTGATATCCATAGAAATAGGCCTTATTGCCTCGTGCGCGTCTTGTGCATTTGATTTTGTATGATAAATGTTCGGCTTTGATGGCAGGAATTTATCTCCATAAACCTTTGAAATATATTCTCGGCAAGAATTTTGCGCATCAGTTGATACACGCACCGAGTCCGTTCTTATATACGTTACTAAAGCAATTTTACCTTCCCCTTTCACTTCAACACCTTCATAAAGTGCTTGTGCTGCCGCAGAGGTGCGTGAAAGACTCATGCCAAGTTTATTACCGGCATCTTGCTGCATAGAACTGGTTGTAAATGGTGCTGGAGCATGTTGTTTGGTACTTGTCTTTTTAATCTCAGTAACCTTAAACTCCTGCCCCTTTATTTCCTCTAAAATTTTATCAACTTCTTCCTTATTTTTTGGAACATATTTTTTCTTATTTTTAGTTGTAAGAGAGGTTTTAAATGGCATCTTTTCTTTTTCAAGTGTTGCGGTAAGCGTCCAATATTCCTCTGGCACAAACGCCTCTATTTCTTTCTCGCGGTCAACCACAAGTTTTAATGCCACCGACTGCACTCTTCCGGCACTAAGTTTTGGTGCAATTTTTTTGCAAATTATAGGGGAAAGTTTATACCCCACCACTCTATCAAGCACCCTTCGCGCCTGTTGTGCGTCAACAAGTTTTTCATCTATCTGACGCGGCTCACTAAGTGCTTTTGTCACCGCTTTTTTAGATATTTCATTGAATTGTATTCTGCATTTTTTATCCTTTGGATAATCAAGTACACTAGCAACATGCCAAGAAATAGCCTCACCTTCACGGTCTGGGTCGGTTGCGATATATACATAATCTGCCTTTGCGGCTTTGTTTTTAAGTTGAGAGATAAGTTCTTTCTTATCAGACACAATTTCATATTTTGGCTCAAAATTATTTTTAACATCTAATCCAAAACTTTTGGTAGGTAAATCTCGTATATGACCTTTGGTAGCAAAAATATCATACTCATCTCCGAGATACTTTTTAAGTGCAGGTGCTTTAGATGGTGATTCAATAATTACTAATTTCAAATTAATCCTCCTTGCCTAGGCAAGCATATATACTCCGCCTGACATTCTTCTTATTATTCCACTAATTTCCATCATTGTCAAATAACTATTCAAAGAATTTATATTTAAATTGCATTCTCTAGAAATAGAATCTATATCTTTTTCTCCATTTTTGAGTACTTCGACAATTTTCTGTTGAATCATATCAAGTTGAACAAAAACTCTTTTCTCCTTCTTTTCATCAGTAAAACCAAGTTCGTGGTAAATATCCTCCACGCATGTTACGCAAACACATTGATTTGACCTAATAAGTTCATTTGTCAATGCACTTTTTTCACTGGTTATATTCCCAGGAACAGCAAATACAGTTTTGCCATAATCAAGTGCAAAATCCTTGGTGTGCATTGTTCCACTTTTTGCACTTGCTTCGGTAATAAGTACTCCGTCGCCTAAACCCGCTACAATTCTATTACGAAATGGGAAGGTGTATCTTGTGGATTTTACTGAAGGACAGTATTCACTTATCAAAAGTCCATTTTCCGCAATTTCTCTTGCAAGAGCGCTATGCTCAGAAGGATAGATATTGTTAAATCCACTTCCAAGTACCGCTATTGTCTTTCCGCCAACCTCAAGTGCTTTCCTGTGTCCTATGCTATCAATTCCTACGGCAAGACCACTAACGATAGTAAACCCACTTTTGGCAAGTTCACCAGCAAGCCTGTCTGTAACTATTCTGCCATAATTGGTGGGCGTTCTAGACCCAACTATACTAATGCTTTTGCTGTCAAAAAGTGATAAATCCCCTTTGCAAAATAAGTAATATGGAGCATCTGGAAGTTCTACAAGTTTTTTAGGATAATTCTCATCACCTTTTGTAACAACTGTTATCTCGTTCCCCCGTAAATTAGCGAAATACATAGATACCTTTCTATCTTCAGCCCTATCTATCATTTCGTTTACTAAGTCGGAATTAAAAATTTGGCGTAAATCTTTCAATTTAACAAAGTTATCAATAGAGGGATACTCCATTAAATCTAAAACTTCATCAATTTTCTTTATCGGTAAATTAAATTGTGATAAATATATCAAAAACATTTGTTTATCAGTCATATTACCCCCAGTATTTTCTATCTAATGACCTATAACTTATGGCTTCAGCTATGTGTTGCGGTAAAATATTTTCCTCCCCTTCAAGGTCAGCTATGGTTCTAGCAACTCTTAAAATTCTGTCATGTGCACGAGCAGATAATTTCAATTTTTCAAAGGCCATGCGAAGTAAATCGTCACTATTTTTGTCTAGCTTGCAGAATTCTTTTGTCTTGGCGACACCCATTTTTGAATTATAGTATATCTTAGTGTTTTTAAATCTTTTCAGTTGAATATCTCTAGCTTTGTCCACCCTTGCTTTTATTGAAGAAGATTTTTCTTCCTCTTTGCCATTTTTTAAATCGTCATAGGTAACATTATCCACTTCTATATGAATATCAATTCTATCCATAATCGGTCCGGATAATTTCGCAAGATATTTATGTATTTGGTTTGGAGTACAGGTACATTCCTTAAGTTTACTTCCAAAGTTTCCACAAGGGCAGGGATTCATACTTGCAATAAGCATAAAATTTGCTGGATATGTAATTGTAGAGTTTGCTCTCGCCACCGTAATTACCCCATCTTCAAGTGGTTGACGAAGAGTTTCAATGGTGTGGCGAGAATACTCTGGCATCTCATCTAAAAATAGCACACCGTTATGTGCAAGGCTGATTTCCCCCGCCTTACTTCCGTTTCCGCCGCCTGTTAAACTTACTGTGGACGCGGTATGATGTGGGCTTCTGAAAGGTCTGATTGCAAGTATTCCTTTCTTAAGGTCTAGTTCGCCTGCTACTGAATGAATTTTTGTTGTTTCTAATGCCTCTTCAAAAGTCATATCTGGCAGAATGGAAGGAAAGCATTTTGCAAGCATACTTTTCCCACTTCCAGGAGGGCCTATCATAATAACATTATGTCCACCCGCTGCCGCTATTTCAAGGGCTCGTTTTGCGCGCTCCTGCCCCTTAACATGACAAAAATCTAATACCGCAGTATGTGCTATTATTTCTTTTTGATAATTTCCCACCTTAACCTTTTCAAGTTCCGCTTTGCCTTCTAAAAAGTCTATGCACTCAGTAAGCGATTTTACAGGAAACACATCAATTCCTTCAATAAAACTTGCTTCAATAGCATTGTCAAAAGGAATGATAAACTTTTTATAACCAAGTTTGCGGGCAGAAATCAGAATAGGCAAAACACCTTTTACCTTTTTCACCTGTCCATCTAGCGAAAGCTCGCCTAGATAACAATAATCTTCAACATTTTTTAATTTACTATCTTTATTAAGCGAAATAATAGCAACCGCCATAGAAAGGTCATAAAGCGCGCCTTCCTTTTTCACATCAGCGGGTGCCAAATTAATTGTAATTCTTTTAATAGGATATTCATACCCACTATTTCTTATCGCGGAGCGTACACGCTCTTTTGCTTCCTTAATTGCGGTATCGGCAAGACCTACAACATCAAAATGTGGAAGACCATTTGTAATATCAGTTTCCACTTCGACAGGAAATCCGTCAATACCTTTAAGTCCAAAACTGGATACCTTTGCTAACATAATTCTCCTTTGTCAGTAATTTCCTTACCTTTCAATAGTAGCATAAAGAGGAAAATTGTCAAAGTAAACTTACAAGGATTTTCTCTTGACTTTATTTATTCTTTATGTTAATACACTTGTAAACGGAGGAAAGATGGGCTTACTTAAAGAGGAAAAAGCAAGGTATGAAAAGCTTACTTGTGAGGGCAAAAGACTTATTGATGAAAAAGAATTTTATCTTAGTCAAGTCACCGATAAAGAAAATATACGCATTATTAATGTTGTAAAATCTCGTGATGAAAACAACCTAATAAAATACCAAGATGCAATGGCAAAAGTACTTAAAGCAAAAGATGCCACCCGACAAGTTATCCTTCTTGACAAACTTGATAAAGTAAGAAAAAAATACGAAAGTCATCTGTTTCTTTCTCGCTTTACAACTATTTGTGCTTTTAAGTTAGTAGTTAGTGACCAAGGTTATAAAGGAAGGAAAGAAGAATTTTTTAAAACTAAAAATAACGAAAATGAATAAAACAGAGTGTAATTACCCTGTTTTTTATTATTTTAAAAGCAAATTTAAAATAGATAATAAAAAAAGTGCGTAAAGCACTTTTAATTATTGTCTGCTGATTTAATTTTTGCAGCCTTACCAGTAAGTTCTCTTACATAGTAAAGTTTAGCACGTCTTGGGCTACCCTTTCTTACAACTTCTACACCCGCAACAAGTGGAGAGTGAAGTGGGAAGGTACGCTCAACACCAACACCATTTGAAAGCTTTCTTACAGTGAAAGTTTCTCTAATTCCGCCGTTTTTTCTTGCGATTACCACGCCTTCATAAGCCTGAATTCTTTCTTTATCGCCTTCTTTAATTTTTACGCCCACCCTAACAGTGTCGCCGATATTGAATTCAGGGAGATTTTCTTTCATATTTTCTTTCTCGATTTGGTCTATTATATTACTCATGATTTTATCTCCTTTTAATTAAAATTTTTTTAGCCTCTTTTTCTAGCTCTTTTTCTAGCGGCTTCGCGTTTCTTCTTTTTAGCAACACTAGGTTTATCGTAGGCTTCTTTCTTTCTTATATCACCGATGATACCATCTTTTTGACATTTTCTTTTAAAACGTTTAAGTGCGCTTTCAAGACTTTCATTCTCGCCAACTTTAACTGTAGTCAATATTCTCACCACCTTCTATTTTTAAGTTCCGTAATAGTATATAGCACCCCCGTTAAAAAGTCAACAAATTTTTCAATTCTTTTTTAACAAAATAAAAAGGCGGGCTTTTGCCACCTTTTTATCAAGTATCTTCCTCTGTTTGCGACATATTCATAAATTCTTTCAAGCTATCTATCGCCTGCGACTCCAACCTGCTGACATAGGAGCGAGAAACACCAATTTCTTTTGCAATTTCCAGTTGCGTCATGCATCGCTCATCAAAATATCTAAGTTCAAGCACCTTCCTAAGTTTTTCTGGAAGAAGAGGCAGAAAGACTTTAATCTCCTTTATCATAATCTCATTTATCATTTCTTCCTCTGACTCAACAGTGCCAAGAATGTCTTCCAGCTTTAAATCATTGTCAGGTGAGGAAGAAATCACCGTTTCCACTGAAATTGTTGTGTCGTTATAGCGTTTGTATTTTCTTATATACATATTAATAAAGCTTTTCATGCACACAAGGGAATAGGTATAAAAAGAATTTCCATTATCGGGATTAAAAGTTTCGATGGCCTTTAAAAGCCCTTTTGCCGCCTCAGACCTATAATCATCCATATCATAATAGTTGCCATTATTATAAGAGCGAGTGGCAATGGTAAGCATTCGCTGGTTTAATGCGAAAAGTTCATCTCTAATCTCCATATATTGCGTAGAATCTTTTTTGCAAGCCAGCATTTTTCTAAATAACTCGTAATTTATATCATTTAAACTTTTTTTCATGTATTTATCTATGAAAAAAAATAAAGAATGGTTATTCCATTCTTTAAATTTTTATTCCGCCTCGCTATCTCTTAATTTCCTAAATTTTTCTATTGCCTTCCTGCTAACACTACTCATATATGATTTTTCATAGCCCAGTCGCTTTGCAACCTCTGAATTTGAAATAGCGCCTTCGTTAAGCAGATATTTGGTTTTAAGTACATCTTGCCAAATATGATTAACCCTATAAAGTCAAGATACAACTTTCTTAAATCTTGCCTTAGCACCACCATTAAATGTGTGTCCTATTTTTACAGAAACAATTTTCCCTAAAATGTCTTTACGGCTTTCAATATAGCACTTGATATAGTTTTCGGTATAACCAACATAAAACTCGCCCTCTTTTTCTTCGATTAGCACTTTCCCAAGCCTGTTTTTCTTTATAAATTCCGTTTTTAATTCGTCCTTCAGTCCATTTAATATTTCAAACCTTGCCTGCTTAACTTCAGGCGGCAGGTCTTTTTGCCTGCTTGCCACAGTACCATTGCGGCGTGAGTACTGAAAGATATGTAAATCGGAAAATCTCACCTTTTTAATAAACTCCACCGTTTCATTAAATTCTTGTTCTGTTTCTTCTGGAAACCCAACTATAACATCGGTTGTTATTCCGGCAAGCGGAAAGGCACTACGTATTCGCTCCACCGACTGTAAAAACTCGGCGGGCGTGTATTTTCTATTCATACGTTTAAGCACACTTTCACTGCCGCTTTGTAAAGATAAATGAAAATGTGGACAAAAGTTTTTAAGATTTTTAATGCCCCTTACAAACTCTTCCCCTACAAGGCTTTCTTCCATAGAGGAAAGTCTAAGTCTTTTCCCAAAGCCATCAAGTTGTTCAAGGAGGGTAAGCAGAGAAGGCTTGCCGTCAATTTTATAGTCTGTGACATTTATTCCGGTAAGCACAACCTCTTTGATGTCCTCGGGAAGTGAAGCCACCTCCTTGATAATACTTATTATATCTCGTGAGCGTGACCTTCCTCTAAGATATGGAATAAGGCAGTAGGAGCAGAAATTATTGCACCCGTCTTGAATTTTAATGTACGCCCGCATTCTGTCCTGTTCAGCATGCATATCATCTTCATACTCAAGAGGTAGCGGAGAAACAAGGTTGCCCGCCGCTTTTTCCTTCATTTTTTCGACGTAGTCGGTAATTTTAACCTTGGCAGCCACCCCACTTACATACAAAGCGCCCTTAGATAAAAACTGCTCAGGGTTATTTTGACTGGCACAACCACACACGAAAAATTTTGCACTTTTATTAAATTTTTTGCATCTTGCTATCATCTGGCGAGATTTCTTTTCCGCCTCAGCGGTGACAGCACAGGTGTTTATTATGTAAACATCAGCGTACTCCAACTTATCACTCACCTCAAACCCTTTAAGTTTAAGATAATGTTTTATGGAGTCGCTGTCGGATTTGTTGTACATAAACCCCCCAGTCAAAAAAAAAAATTTAATAGTTTGTGGAATTTGAAAAAATAGAAAAGAATGATGA
>CANBAX010000030.1 GCA_947366645.1 uncultured Clostridia bacterium | reverse complement strand
ATTGCATGGTTAAGTGATTGGATAAGAATTGAAGACCCAAAATCAAAGTGGACTATTGAAAGCTTTGCAGAAGCGAATTATGACGAAGAAATTATTAAACCACATTGTGTAACTTGTACAATAGTAAATAGATGCTGGTTTAAAAATGAACCAAATAAACGACCTAACGAGTTTAATTATTCAAAATATTCAGTTTTACAAATACCACTGATAAACAGAGGTCTATATCACCCCAAATGTCATGACAAAAAATACCCAATTAATTCGCCCACTCCAAATCAAATAACAATTTTCGATTTGGAACGAAGAATGGATTACTTATTTCAAGACAAAAAAGTATGGTTAAGTAAAATGGGATATAATGAAGATGATAAGTTTGAAGTTTTTCAGTTGCTGGAAAAACTAAGTAAAGAGGCTTACTGCCAAGGAGATTACATAAATAATCCACCTGAAGAAAAAAAGAAAAAATATGGTTTTAGAATTAGGTTGAATCTACCTTTCCCAGGTAAAAGGGAAAAACTTGGAAAAACCTACAAAATCACTTCAAGTTACATTGTTTATCCAAATGGAAAACTAAAAAATAACACACCAATAGGAGGTTGGGGAAAATGAAATTGTTTGATAAAGTTAAAGTTATTAAAAACTGTAAGTATTACAATGAGAATGGTGTTTTTAATGGCCGCATTGGTAGAATCAATTCGGCCGAAATAAGAGACAATTGTTTTGAAGTGGTTTTTATTGATGAAAGATTTTGGGATAAAAATTTTGAATGGACTGATGAGAATATTTCAACAGTTAAAGATGATGTTTTTCTTGAAATTCCAATCGAAGATTTAGAAGTTGTTGAAGAAAGCAACGCTACCGATGACGACATTCTTGAAAGCATTCCCCTGCACAACAAGAAGTGGTGGTGCAAGGTCGAAGGCGGATATATTATGAATCTACTCGGCGAAAAGAAAAATAAAATTCCATATGATTATAAATCATGAAAGCAGGACAGACGTCCTGCTTTTTTGAATTCAAAAACTCGATTAACACCATGCGCTTTTAACGCCTGAATTCAGTACCTATAAAGATATGCCTCTTGCAAGACAAATTGACAGCGTTTTTAAAAATCGTTGGTGTGGTGCGTTTTGGCAAAAACAAGGAATGCTTGTAATTCCAACCATTTCTTGGGGCTCTTATGGCTGTTTTGATTTCTTTTGTGATGGCGTTGAAGAAGGCTCTGTTGTGGCAGTATCTACCTACACAAGAGAAGATAACAAAAAAGGATTTATGGAGGGCTATGAAATTATGATGAAAAAAATAAAACCAAGTGCAATTATTTGTTACGGTACACCTTTTGAAGAAATGGCTGGCAATATTAAAGCTATTGACCCATTCAACAGTGAGCTTATTAAAAAAATTGGATTTGAAGAGTTTTCAAGAAAATATCTTGCTGGCGAACTCTATCCGGAAATTTAGGAGTAAGATATGGAAGCTTTAAAACTGACATTTAATATTTTACCAAAAGGCGCTTGGAATAACGATTTTAGCAAAACACTCTCTAAAAATGATTGGGACAAACTAAGAGAGTTTGCTCTTAAAAGAGCAAATGGACAATGTGAAATATGCGGTTATAATACTGATGAACTTGATGTGCATGAAGAATGGGATTTTGATATAAAAAAGAAAACACAAACTTTAAAATATATCAAAGCAATTTGTTCAAGATGTCACGGCGTAAAACATTTTAAAAACTC
Source organism: uncultured Clostridia bacterium (assembly GCA_947366645.1). Lineage (GTDB taxonomy): Bacteria > Bacillota > Clostridia > Christensenellales > UBA1242 > Caccovivens. The sequence continues at coordinate 7,259 of CANBAX010000030.1, read as the reverse complement.
AGTAAGACTGGGTTTTGGCGAAGAAGCACAAAGACATTTTATAATGGTAAACAACTGCTCAGAAATGCAGTTTGCAAAACATCTTAATAAATCATTAATTGAATATGAAGAACGAAACAAAATTTTTAGGTGGAAAATAATTGCAAATTTAGAAAAATTTGGTGGAAAAGGAATTGATTACAAGCAAAACACTATTCCTCTAATAAAAAATCCTTACGAGAATATAGACTGGAACGATTACGATTTTATAAAAATCAATTATAAAAATTTGTTTTTAATAAATAGCAAAAATTTGTATTATTCCGAACCTTCTATTTCAAATATAAAAGTTGATAATTACCAAAACATTATAAATATTAATTGCGATAATGTAAATAAAATAGATTGGTTTATAGATGAACAAAAAGTAAAAACTAAATAAAATGTTGTTGGAAAATTTTTCACTAGTTTTAAGGTGAAAAATTCAGTAGGAAAACTATTAAAATTTCAACTTACAGGCATTGGTGGTGAAACAACTTCAAAAACTTTTGAACTTTTGCCATTGGAGGTGTTATAATGGGAATGTGTAAGCCGAGTGGCGGAATAGACAAGATAATTGGACGAGTAGGTTCTTTGCCAAGAATATGGTTGCCAAATACAAGGCTAGATTTGTATGATGGAATTGGAAATTTATTGCAACAGGGCTGGTATGGACCCGATGGCAAAATCATTTGGTATCGCGACTGGTCACATGGGGGAGGATACCATGATTGGCCACACGACCATTATGTTAACTGGGATAATCCCAAAAACCCTAGACCTCCTTATATAGGTCCAAATGGTGAAAAAACAAACTCAGATTTTTGTTGAAAGGAGAAATATATGAAAATTGAAAAAAAATATGAAAAAAAATGCGAAGTTTGTGAAAAAACAGTAAAAGTTGATGTGTATGAACAAGGTGAATGTAAAAATTGTGGTTGGTTTAATTGTTTTCTTAATGAAGAAAATCCTGATAATGTAGCATTACCAAATACACTTTCTCTTAACAGAGCGCGACAACTTTACAGCGAAGGCAAGACTTTTGAGCTTAATTTTGATGATTTTATTAAAGCCTTATATTGTTATGGTGAAATGCAGTTTGAATATAATGGGATTTATTATGCTGTTGATTTTATGTACGATTTTAATAAAGAATCAAGAATAAGATTATTTAATTCACAAACAAAAGGAGAATTAATTTTTAATGATGACCAAGATTTTAAAAACAATGCAAAAGTAGACGGGAAATATTTAAAAGATATTTGGGAAGAGACAACAGATAGATATTGGTTACAATAATAAGATTAAGGTTTAAACATTTTTAAAAGTTTTCAAATTTATAAAAGCATATCGGGTGGTATGCTTTTTTTGTTGGGTTGAATTTTGTTGACAAATTATTTTGTTTTTATGATAATTATGATATGAAAGTTTTAATGTGTTTGATGATGCTGTTTGCTGGTGCGGTTGGCGAGGCACAGGTAAGTGTTGTCGCGGATTTTTGCTACCTTTACTCCTCCCCTAGTTTTGAAGAAGTTGTTGAATTTGAAGGTACCCCTTTGAAAATTGAACATGCTGATACTTTAATCGTGCTTGAAGATGATAAAACGGCGGAGTTTATTAAAGTGAAAGTAGAAGAAAAAGATATTGAAGGGTATGTTTATAGGCACTATGTGACCTATAATGTATTATCGCAAGAGGTATATCCCGTATTTAATGGAAGAGTCACAAAAAATGATGCGGTGATTTATGACCTAAATAGAAAGCCTACCCAGTACCGTGGCAAAAATGGTCAACAAGTTTACCTTTATTCCGGTTTCACAGACAAAGATGAAATGAACGCTGTGGCTATCGTGCTTGAAGACGGCAGTCTTTTTTATGGATTTATGGAGACTAAGGACATTGCTCCAAATGGGGTAAATGGCGGACTTATTACAGGAATTGTGGTTATCGCAACCTGTCTTACAATTATATTCTTACTTTTATTTATGAAAAAAAAGAAACGGCACTAACTATTGCAAAGTGAAAAATCTCATGTTACACTCCTTATAAAAGGAGAAAAACATGAACGATATTAAACAAATTAATAATTCTATTGAGCAATTAAAAAAAGAGGTGTGGTATATTGCCAAAGTATCTATACCCGACATTTTAAAAGCACTTGGAAACCTTGTTGTGCCAAACTTAGATGAAATAAAAGCAGAGATAAAAACTAACACTACAAGAATAAGTTCTATCGAAACCGACATCTCTGAGCAAAACGCAACAATAGAGGCTTTGAATGGCGACATTAATTCGCAAAATGAAAATATTGCAAAAATAGAAAACAGTCTTTCAGTTCAAGATAATGAAATAAATTCCATAAACACAAAGGTTGTAGCGCAGGAAGAAAAAATTACCTCTTGCCAAAGTTTAGCCAATGCCAATAACACCGCTATTGGTGGTTGTATAAAAAGTATTAATGCTGTAGATGACAGAGTAATGGTTTGCGAAAACGACATCAAAGCGACCAAAAAAGACTTATCAGACGTTCTGCCTAAAGTGACAGACAATACTAACAAAATTCTAGATAATCAAACTAAAATATCTAACTGCGAAAGCAGCTTGACTTCCATGCGCAGCGATTTGACAACCATAACTGATGCACTTAATAGTACGCTTGACCTTGTAGGCGACCTTTCCTCTTCAATGCAAGGGCTTCAAACTACGGTGTCCTCTCATGTTACAACTTTAAGTAATCATGGTAGCCAAATATCCGCCCTTACCACAAGGGTTTCTAATCTTGAAAACCAATTTAACACTCATGCGCAAACTTTTAATACCTGGAAAACAAGTGTTGACACTGCGATATCTAATTTACAAAATAGTGGTGGCCAAGGGGGTGGAGTAAAGCTTGACCTTATCTACGACAATACAAGCACCGATGCCGCAATAAACCGCGGTTTCACCGCTGGAATGGTGGGCGGAAACTCTTTTGACTTTGACTTTACGCCATATAAAAAAGTCCATGTATATGCCGGCCTTAACAAGAATGATTCCTATACCGTAATACATCTTGACAAAAGGAGATATGCCGAAGGCAACCTTATGGCAGTATCTGTAGGCGCAAACAGAATAACAAATATGAAGGTAAATATTACACCTGCTAAAAATAGATTTGTAGTTAACCAACTTGCTTGGTTTGAAGCAAACCTTACAAGTGGAGCAATTACATTTACAAGGGACAAAGGAAACGTATCACATTTTGTTTATAGGATAGAAGGTGAAAAATAAAAACGGGGCTACCCGTTTTTTTAAAACCTAATATTACCTGACATAAATGCGTAAATAATTATTCCTATCGTAACAACAAAGAAAAATATCGCAAAAGCAAGGTTAATCTTGCTTATTTTTTTACCATTGAAAATCTCTTGATAGGTGGAATTTAATGTGAAACATACTGCCATGGCATAACTAAGTGCAATGATAGAAACCCATGGGTCAAGGAGTTTGAAATAATAGAAAAAAATACAGGCAACACCAAGTATGGCACTAAGAAGTCCCACCAGCCTTGTTTTTACTAAAGTCTTTTTAAGTTTTTTACTATAGATATCCATTGCCCTATCCTCACAACTATTTTACTAGGTATATTTTATAAAGTCAAACTATTAACTAAAATTTCGGAATAAATGCTTCATTTGCACTTGTTTCATCTTGATAATATCCCTGATTTAATCCTATCCTCTCTGCAAAACTTAGCACTGTTTTTATTTCAAGCGGGGTAAGTTTTCTTTTTAAGCTACCCTTGCATGGCGTAAACTGACTCATAATGCTAACATAAGGATTTTCAATATTATCTTTTATATACCTTAAAATAGCCATGCTGTCTTTTACATGATTTGGCAAAATGAGGTGTCTTATTATTGCACCTTTTTTCATTAATCCGTCCGCAAAAACAATTTCCTTTTTTTCGCACATTAGTTTTATTGTCTTAGACGCAACCGTGAAATAATCGGTGACGCCACATAACTTGGCGGACAAGCCACTATCATAAAATTTGAAGTCAACTAAAAAAACATCAACAAAACTGCAAAGTTTTTTTATCATATTTGCATTTTCATAGCCATTACTATTCCAAACGATAGGGATTGGACTTTTTATGTCTTTTAGCGCTTCAAGAATTTGTAATGAAAAGTGAGAGGGAGTGATAAGGTCGATGCTGTCAAACCGAGTTAAATCAAAGGAAGAGAGATAGTCACGAAATTCCTTTATTGTAAACTCTTGTCCCTTGCCTATATGAGAAAGCGGATAGTTTTGGCAAAACTCACATCTTAAATTGCACCCCGAAAAAAATATGGCAAGCGCCCCATTCTTGCCACTTATGCAAGGCTCCTCCCACATGAAATTTTCAATTACCTTCGCCACACGGATTTTATCGCTTTCACCGCAAAATCCCTTTACTTTACTTCTATCAATATTGCAACCGCGTGGACACTGCGTACATAACATATATTTATTATAACTTTTTCCAAATGCAAAGTAAATAAAAACAAGGCATAGCCTTGTTAAATTCTTATAATTGTAATACCCGAATTTACCTTATTTAAATCTTCGTCCCCAGATATTGATTTGTCTGAATTAAGTATTGCAAGTGTGCGAGGCGAAAATATATTCCATTCATCGCCGCCAAAATAGTCGGTTATTTTATTTTGATTTTTTAATTGTCTAAGCCGTCGTCGTAACTCCACCAAGATAGCCCCGCCCCTGCCATGCGAGCCATAGCCATGAAGTACCTTAATTGCGGTTACCCCCTCTGCCTTTGCATTCTCGATTTCAATTTCAACTACCGCGAGTGCATAATCTACAGTGGGACTACACTCCTTGAGATTAATAAATTTTAACATACAAAGATAATAATAGATTTTTATGTAAAAAGCAAGAGTTTAGCCTTCCATAATCATCTTATCAGCGATAAGTGCAATAAGTTCGCCGTTAGTTGGCTTTTCATTGCTGTTATAAATTTTAAGTCCAAATAGGGAATTGATATTCTCTATTTTACCTCTATTCCAAGCCACCTCTATTGCATGACGCATACCCCTTTCAACTTTAGAGGAACTTGTGTCAAATCTTTCCGCTATGGTAGGATAAAGTTTCTTTGTGATAGAGCCAATTATTTCTGGCTCTTCAACCGCAAGCTTTACCGCCTCTCTTAAAAACTGATAGCCTTTGATGTGAGCTGGAATACCGATACTTATAAAAATATTTGATATCTTTTCATCAAGACCGCGCTCTCCTCTATCTTGGCTTGAGCCTTTTGTATGAGTAAGGTCTTTAAGTCTTTGTTCAAGATTTTCAGGAAGAACGGGTTTTACCATAAAGTAACTTGCACCTTCCTTAATTGCTTTTGAAACGAAGCCGCTGTGTGAAAGATTTGAAATGAATATCACCTTTGGCATTTTCTCTTTCATCTCTTTCTTAAGATTTTCCATAACCATAAATCCGTCCATTCCAGAAAGCATAACTTCCATAATAAGAAAGTCTGGTTTTAATAGTTTCACATCACGTACTACTTCTACTCCGTCTGTGCTTTTGCCCACTACTGAAAATTTTTCGCTACCACTAAAGTATTCTGCAAGTGTGTTATCCTCGGTGTCTGCTAAATAGATTTTTAATTTTGACTGTTCCATAACAACTCCTTTATTATTTCATCTTTCAACCTAAAAATTGAAACAATACAAAGATAGCACAAAATTATATCAAAAAAAATCATAATGGCAGTCGTTAAACCGCGAATTATGATAGTTTTTGTCACCTTGTGTAGCATTACCAAAATGCCGTCGGATTATTAAATTTTTTTGTTTTATTACGCCTTTTTCTCTACTCTTTTGAAGTTTGATAGGATTTGATAATTTCCCTGACCGGTAACATCTACACGATAAGCATAGAAATTATTGTCTTCTTCATACTCTTTATCATCGACTTCGCTGTCTACTGGTTCAAGTTTTGCATAGTAGTAAATATAGTTGTCTACATAAGAGCAAGAGTTTGGCTGAATTTCATTTTTCATTTCCACAATAGTTTGTTTTGTTTTATCTCTTGCACTTATTCTATATATTCCTTTTGTTGTAGAGTAATAAACCCAGTCGCCTTCTACAAAAAGCATACTAGAAAAGTCTGTTTCACTTTTGTCAAGAAGTATGGTTGCTTGCTCGCCAGTTCTTACCATGTTTTTATACATAATAGACCCGCTTTTTCCAAGGAAAACATAACCTTCTTTATCCGCATCACCTTCACAAACTTTATTAAGATTTGTAATTTCTGGAAGTCTATAGAAAGCATCACTGCCGTCTAATACTATGCTGATTTCATTATCAAGATATTTATAATATGCTTGTGCCGCCGCTTCTCCATTTGTGTAAAGCACAAAATCGCCTTGTCTATCAATAAATTTGGTGCTGGTTGAAATTGAAGTCGCCTTTTCCTTTTTGGTTGTTGCATAGTCAACACTATAAACTTCTGTTTCTGAATCGGAATTCTCTTTATTAACTGTATAGAGTATTTTTTTGTACTCGTAGTTATCTTTCTCTTTTGGCATTGCAATACTTGTAACATTCTTTGCAAGTTCTTGACGCTTGCCTACGCTTCCGCCAAGCGAAAATGAGTTTAGATTTGTGCCGTCGAATATAACTAGATAATACTTGTCGTCACTGCCTTTTAGCACCCTTGTCATTGCCTTTGAACTATCATAGGTTGGAGTTGTATAAATTTCAGTAAGCCCGTCACCATTAAGTCTTGAACGGAAATATGATACAAGTTTATATTCATTTTCCACCTGTTTGTTTTTATGGGTGTTTACCGTAGAAAAATATATATAATCCCCTAACACAAACATATATTCGCTTTCAAAACCCACTACCCGTGAATTGACTTTTTCTGTGACTTTTGGACTTTCATTAGGTGTGCCAAAACCACCATTTAAGTTCACTCTATTCATATACGAAATTTTAACATTTCCGTCATAGTCAAAGTCCTTGTTTTTATCTCCTACCGCGGTATAACCATTGGCAAAATACACATAGTCGCCTACTTTAACTACATTTCCGCCATTAAAAATTAAATCTGTTTCGCTATTTTTAATATCGCTTACCGTCGCACAACCTGTGACAAGAAGTGCAAACACGAACACGAAACTAAACATTTTAAATAAATTCTTTTTCATAATTTCTCCAGATCGGAAGAGCGTCGTGTAGGGAAAGAGTGTCGTT
>CANBAX010000029.1 GCA_947366645.1 uncultured Clostridia bacterium | reverse complement strand
CCGATCTAGGGTGTTTTTAATGAAAATATTGAGGAAAATATCGAAAAGAAAAAAGCCTTTTTACTTCGACATAATATCGCACTTTATGATGTAGTTTTAGAAAGCGATTTATCTGGCTCAAGCGACCTTTCACTTGAAAAATCCAAATACTCACACGCAGATATTACCTTTCTTCTACCACCTTTTACAAAGGTAAAAGCTATTATTTGCAATGGAAAAACAGCTTTTAATATTTTATCCAAATCTTATGTTGGCAAACTGCCAGTTTTATTACTATCTTCTACAAGTTCTGCAAATCCTAGATATAATTTTGAATACTGGAAAAAGGCTATTCTGAGTGTAATACCACTAAATAGCAGTAGTATGCATACAAAATAGCCACAACATATTGTTATAAATTGTTTAAAGCAATTATTCTGTCTAAAACTCCTCCGTTGCCAAAGATATCGTTATCATATCGTTCTACCGCTTGCACAACTATTACATCGGCTGCATTAAATTCACTTTCTAATCTATTATTTCCGTTATAAACCATTCTATGGTAGTATTTTGAATTACTAAATTCTTTACCTAAAGTTTCTATCATACTTATTCTGAATGAGTCGCCCAGCATTAGGAGATTTTTGCCGTTAGAATTTGTAGATTCACCCTCATAATGATATGCATCAGAACTTGATATTTGCAGTTGAATCTCGGGCTTATAATTATAATTGTAATCAACATCTTCTACCGCTGGTCTTGCTATCATATTTGCTAAATCTCCAGCATTATGTTTTATCTCTTCAAAGGCTACTTTTTGAGAAGCAATACCTAGTGAGTTTAGCAATTCTATAGCACCTATATGAGCCCCTGCTTTATTCCAGTGAGTATCTTGTTTGTAATATACCTGACTTTCTTTCTTCTGGCTTAATAGAGCGTCCTTTGCATAGACAACTTCCACTGTTGAATTTTCCTTAAAATAGTTTACTATCTTATCTATTCTCTTATCGCCTTCCGCCTCTTTTATACCTTTTGGCATATATTCACTATACATTTGTTCTTTATTCGGCGCTATGAAAATTTTAAACTCTTTACCTTGGGACCTGAAATATTTATTCACCTTTTCCGCTTTATTAACATAGGATTTAAGTTCCCCTTCTGACGGCAGATTAGTACCACGATAGTACCCCAAACTGTTATCTCCAAAATAAAACAGCCAGTCTTCTTCCCCAAAAATTACATTATTGATTTCACGATAATAATTTAAATTTAGTAAGTTTAGTATTTTTTCATACCCTCTTCCAAAGTAGTCTTCCATCATTTTATAAAAGCGTATCATTGAATTTCTTATTGGAATTTGCTCTAAAAAATATTTATCAAAATCAGTAAAAAAACTATTACTGAAATTAGGATATTTTGCCGGCTCTCTATTTTCTTCAAGTTCTGTATTATCAACATAATCAAGTAGTGGCCATGCCACCATAGGAAAGACCAATACGAATATAAATATTACTATAGCTGCAATTTTCTTTTTCATATTTCCTCCTTAAAACTGAAAATATATAAATGGATTAAAAGTATTGTTTATAAGTAGCATAATTGAAAGTAACAACAATAGTATTTGTGTGATAAAGTCAAGCCAGAAAAACCATGTTTTACCTTTATTCTTCTCATAGGATTTTTTAAATATTTTTTGCGCTGGTCCTGCAAACAAAATGCCCACAAAAAGTATAAACCACTGCCACAAATCGATACTTAACTGAATTTCTAACTTACCAGATGAGAAGTTGAAAAGTTTACCTATAAATGCAAACGCATAATTTATGTCTGGAGCCCTGAAAAATACCCATAAAAGCATGACTACAAAAATTGTGTATAGCCAGTTTAAAAATTTGAATTTATTTTTTTCAAGTAGTTTTCCTAAAAAGAGCCGTTCAATAACAAGGAAAATGCCATATATCACACCCCACAAAAGGAATGTGTAATTTGCACCATGCCAAATACCAGTAAGTAAAAAGACAATAAAAAGATTTAAATATGTCCTTACCTTACCCTTTCTATTTCCACCAAGTGGTATATATACATACTCTTTAAACCATGAAGAAAGTGAGATATGCCATCTTCGCCAAAAATCTCTTATTGAAGTTGCCATGTATGGATAATTGAAGTTTTCTACAAACTCAAATCCAAACATTTTGCCTAAGCCTATTGCCATATCAGAATATCCACTGAAATCGAAATAAATTTGTATCGTATAGCAAATAAGCCCAAGCCAAGCAAGAGAAGAACTTAAATCCCCCACTGGGCTTTTAAATACTGTTTCGGCTACCTGCCCCACCACGTTTGAAATGATAACCTTTTTTGCAAGTCCATACAAAAATCGTTTTATACCTTGCGTAAATTTATCAACACTCTCTTTTCTATTAAGTAGTTGTTCTTCAATATCAGAGTATTTAACAATAGGCCCTGCAATAAGTTGTGGAAACAAGGATATGTAAAGTGCAAGCAGCATTGGATTCTTTTGACATTTTACCTTTCCGAGGTAAACATCTATTACATACGACATTGCTTGGAATGTGAAAAAAGATATGCCTATTGGAAGTATTACCTCCTTTAGTCCGAAGTTTGCATTCGCTATACTTTCGATTATACTTATAAAGAAATTTGTATATTTGAAATAGAATAAAATCCCAAGGTTATAAATTATAGACAATATAAACGCGGCTTTACGCTCTGCTTTTTTCTCACGCTTTGCTGCATTATCCACCCATAGTGCAAAAAGATAATTACCGATAATTGAAGCCAGCATTACCAATACATACCAAATTCCGCCCCAAGCGTAAAACACAAGACTGGCAAGTAAAAGAGACACATTCTTACATATCATTTTTATCTTTTGATTTTTTATAAAGGAAAAAAGATAGTTCACTAGTAGAACTACTGGCAAAAATATCCACAAAAATGTCATTGAACTAAAGACCATAATATTTCCAATTTTGATTTTACATTATTTGACAAAATTTCGCAAGCAAAATAACACTATCAAATACTTTTTATCGCTTTGGCTAAAAATTCCATCAATAATAAAAAAAGTGCTTAAAGCACTTATTTTTCTTCTTTTAATAGTCCTAGGCGGTTTTCACACTCGGCAAAATAGCGTTTATAGGCCTTCTTACAATAGTTTTTATGTCTATTTTCTTCTTCCTCAGTTGGCTTTTGGAAATTATAAGGACCATTAACCTTCCATTTATCAAACCAACCTATCTTTATTGCATTTTGGCTGCACAAGTGGGCGCACCTCATGCACATTAGGCAATTTTTACCAAACTTAAACTGCCCATTCTCTATCTTAATATTATTTGTAGGACAAATTTTAACGCACATTTGGCAGTTTATACATTTATCGTTAACTTTATAATGTTTACCATTAAAGCGTCCGCCCCAATGCTCAACACGGAAGATGCCTGCCATTGGTCTTCCCATAAATACATAGCCGAGTTTATGTTCCTTGCCCGCAAGAAGCTCTTTGCAGTCAAGAGGTATGATACCCTCTGCATAGTTCCACATTCTATATGCCATATCATCGGTATGGCGAAAAATGATATTATACGGCATACAATAATGATACTCATTTGTAACATTAAAGCCATGCCTTTTTAAAATACTTTTTGATTTCAAGGAGGATATATTATTAAGTTTAAGTGGCTCGCCAGAAGTATTTACGATAAACGCTGGTTTCTTTTCCTTCAATTTTGGCAGCGTTCTTAAAAAATCTATCACTATACTTGGAGCGTTGAAAGCATGAACTGGATAGCCTATTCCTAGCATATCAAAAGAGCAGTAGTCGGGTTTTGCATAGCCCTCTTTATACAAGATATCTTCTATCTTATGAACTTCGACTTCATGCTCTGTTTTCATGGTTTCAGCAAATTTATTTACCACCCGTCTTGTATTACCTGTACCAGAAAAATAACAAATCAATATTTTCATTTTTTAATATCCTTTATTTGTGCTTCATAATTTTTATCGAGATAGTAGTATTTATCTTCATTCTTATCATGGCTATCATACCATGCACCGGCATAGATTTTATCCTTTTTAGCTAGTCTATCAAAATCCCAACAATATCTTTTATAGCTTGGATTTAACCAGTGCCCTGCCATTACCGTATAGCCCCTTGCAGTAAACTTTTCTCCGTCACTATTTGCCCACTCAAGTTTATCTTGAAGGTTTGTACATTTCTTTGACAAAAGTTTTCCGCCATGCATTTTAGCTATATTTTTAAGTTCTTCAATTCCCACCGCAATATTTGTATCATAACCGATGTCTACAAGAGTGGCATATTTTGGATTTCTAAGTTTTTCATAATCTATTTCGCTTCCATCTGGCGACCTATTTTCAATTAAAAGATTAAATTTATCCCACGACTGCGGCATAGCATCATATTTATCTTCCCCACCAAAATACGCGAAAAGTTTTGCTGTATCGTTATGTTTCTTCCAATATTTAACTGCATTTGGACTTTTAAATAATCTTTTAATTGCAAACTTCTTAATTAGCGATTTTGGCACAATTTTGCCACATTTGAAAATGCCGTGTGCTTTTTCAAAACTCTTCCAAAAGTCCTGTGTACTTTGACGCTGATAGTGAAAGAGGTCATCAAGCGCTTTACTATCATAAAACCATGTGCCGTGGAAATTGCGTGTTGCGTTAAAGTTCGGCTCAAAAAAGTCTTTTACTGTGCCACCTATCATTTTGAACCCGTCATTTAAAACATCATAACCTGTGACGCAGTTATACACTCCTCCGCCAAGATTAAATACTTTATGCCAGAATTTTCCGCTTAGGTCTTGCTTTTTATCCTCCCTTAAAATATTTGCAATAAGTAGGCCGGAATCCTCGGCTGTTGACCATTCAAGAGGTGCATTAAAGCAGGTGTGGAACATAAGTCCGTCACTCATATTATCGCTAAGCATATTTTTATGTAACATTGCTGTTTGACGAATAACTGCATAGTCTTTAATATCACTTTCAAGTACCCTAAACTCGCCACGGAGTTTCGTGAGTGAATAAATATCATAGGGGCTGACAAGAAGCGGGTCGCCCACCCTTACCCATGGGTGTTTTTCATTACGATTACCATAAAGGGCAAGGGTTGAAATATGTATGAGTTTTGGCTGGTCTTTCATTTTCTCGATGCTACTTACAAGCGCATCAACCCCTTTCTCATTACACTCAACCGCTTTTTCTGGATACTGGTCAGAATGTGGTGGAATTACTGCTGCCATATTTACAACATAGTCCACACCTTCAACAAGTTTTTGACATGCCTTTTTATCAGCAAGGCTTGCAAAGATAAATTCAATTCTATTTAAATCCTTTTTATGATTTTTCTTTATTTCATTTACTCTTTTATCATCAGGCAAGATAAGAAGTTTTACCTTCGTAACATCATCGATTTTTAAAACCTCATTAAGTGCCTCTCTACCCATATTACCAGTAGTGCCTGTCATTGCTATAACCATATTTAATCCCCTTTTTTACATTTTAAGTTTACAGAAAAAAAAAGAAAAAAGCAAACAATTTTGTTTGCTTTATAATACAAGCTATTAATTTTTTTTGACTAACTTTTTGTTTCGTACCTTTACTTCCGCTTCTAGCAAGTCACAATAATCATTAACTAATTTTTCTATTTTTTGATATTCTTTTTCTTTACTCATTTTCCTCTCCTGACTTCCAATTTGTTACCATTTCTGAAAGAGCGTCAAACGCTTTATTCTTCTCTTCTTGTTTGCGTTTATCTTCCTCCTCGGCAAGTCGTCTAGCTTCTATTTAATTACAAACAAAAATTATTAAACATTTCTTTTTAAATCTACATAGTATGAACTAGGGTAAGAAAAGCGTTCTTACCTAAAAAGGAAATTATGTATGAATTTTTTTAACAATAATAGGTGTTGTGGTGGCTTTACCTGTTGCCATCACACTCATATTCACAATAATTGTAACGAAGTAATTATCCCTGGCCCTCAAGGACCTACTGGACCTCAGGGCCCTGCTGGTCCAACCGGACCTATTGGCCCTACTGGACCTACCGGGGCTACCGGACCTAGTATAACCGGCGCAACCGGTGCTACAGGTGCTACTGGCCCAACTGGGGCAACCGGTGCTGTTGGTGCTATTGGACCAACTGGACCTCAAGGCGTACAAGGTTTACAAGGTATTCAAGGACCTACGGGACCTACTGGTCCGACAGGTGCAACTGGTACAAGTATAACTGGTGTGACTGGTCCGACAGGTGCAACCGGTCCTACCGGTGCTACTGGAGCAACAGGAGCCACAGGACCAACAGGCGCTACCGGAGCGACTGGACTTAGTATTACTGGTCCGACAGGACCTACGGGTGCAACAGGACCTACGGGAGCTGACGGCTTAATTGGACCAACCGGCCCTACCGGTGCTGACGGAGCAACTGGACCTACGGGACCAACCGGTGCAACTGGTCCGACTGGTGCTGATGGTGCAACCGGTCCTACCGGACCTACAGGTGCAACTGGCCCTACTGGTACCGCGGCAGCGTCAAGTTTCGGAAGTTTTTATAACACCGCAGAGCAAAGTGTTGACAATACCACTTTCCCTCTTGCAAACACTATAGAGGCAACTGGCATGACTCTTGCCCCTGCAACCGGAATAGTTACTTTACCTGAAACAGGTTTTTATAGAGTGGATTATGGCGTTTATGCCGCTAGCGGTGCTACTGCTGGAGATAGTATGTCACTATTCCTTAACGGAGCAGAAGTTACTGGCACAGCAAGAGGGCTTGAAAACAACACTATGATTAACGCAAGTGCAATTATTCAGACCACTGCTGCTAATGAAACACTTAACATTCAAATTAATAGCTCAAATGCTGTTAACTTCCTAGATGATGATGGAATAAATGGTTATTTAGTTATAACTAAAATAGCTTAATTACGAAGGAGAAAATATGAACTTTAACGATAACGACTTCTATCGTTTTGATATGAACGACAGAAAAGAATGCAACACCTATCCTAGAGACTGGAACTGGAATGACAACCGTCATGACTTTGACTGTGATGATAGGAAGTGGGAGGGTTGCCGACCATGTCACTGCTGCCATGAACGTAAAAATTGGTGTGAATGCAACAGAGGCTGTAACTGCAACCACAACAACTGCAACAATAACAGAAAAAGATGCTGTTTTGGTTTCTTTAGATGTTGGTAATAAAAAGGTAGCCTTTAATGGCTACCGAATACATATTATTTTAGTTCAAATGCTAACTTAGCATTTTTTTTCAATATAATTCTTTATCTTTTCTATCGCATCAAGTTTGAGGTTACATTGCGAAAGTTCATCTAAATCAACATATATTAATTCTACTTCATTTTCGACATATTCCCCTTCTAGCCCTGACGCATTCCCCTCTTTCGCAACCATATCACATAGATAAACATACTCGACACGCTTAGAAACAAATTCCTTGCCTTCACAATTTAAAGCGTAATCATAGTAATTTGTTTGAAGTAGCATAACCGGTTTCACAAGCATGCCTGTTTCTTCAAGGGCTTCACGTACTACGGCTTGTTCCACCGTTTCCCCCTCGTCAACACCACCGCCAACATAAAACAAGCTGCCTGTTTTTAAGTTTTTCATGACAGGCACTTTCCCGTCGACTAGAATGACCGCTCTTGCTTTTTCAAAATACTCTCTTTTGAGATATTTGGAATATGCGAAGTGTGTTTTTTCATTTACATATTCTTCATGCTTACCCATACGCTCTCCTAATTTGCTTACTTTTATTTTATCATACATATTTTTTAATGTCAAACTTGTATTTACAGCATGGTTTTAAAAATCTCAAATGCTAGGCTATCCTCCATTCGTTCTGGGTGCCATTGTACGCCAAACACTTTCTTAGTGTTATCTATAATTGCTTCTGGGGTACCATCAGTTGCTCTTGCAATAATTGTAAGATTTTCTCCCAACCGCGAAATGCACTGATGATGAGAGGATACAACTTCATATCTGCCCCCTACATAGTCGCGCAAGATATTCCCTTCGTCAACTAAAACTTCATGCTTCGTCCTACGGTGGTTATCAATATGTTGGATTAATGAACCGCCAAAAGCCACATTAATAATTTGCATACCTAGGCAAATACCAAACAAAGGCACTTTATTTTCTTTACAGTATTTTATAGCTTCTATTGTTAATTTGTCACGCCTGTCATCTATATTCGTGCTTGTAAAATTTTCTTCTCCATAACATTTTGGATTAATATCTCCTCCACCAGTGAGTAACACGCCGTCAAATTCTTTTATTCTTGACTTATCCATGCCGTATTCCGTGACTATTCCCACACTTTCACAAGCCTTAGCATAGTTATCAATATTTTTATCATGGAAGATATATACCCTTTTTCGTGGCAGACGCGATAGGGCTTCAAATATGTATTTCTTATCGAAATTAAAGTCGTCATATCCAATTAATACCCGATTGAAATAACCCTTATCAGGGTACTTAGGGTGAGAGTCATTAATAGTATAAACAAGCGCTTTTATCTTTTTTCCATCAAGAATTACTTCTACTTCTTGTTTATCATACATCACAGGATATTGTTCAATGTTATCTAGTTCCTTCTCACCTACTTCATCAATTTCCCATACCCCTACTGGCACTTCACCACCATTACATGGCTCTACTGTAATATATTTTTTAAAAGCTATTTGCCAGTCTTTAAGCATTGTCTTACCTACAAACTTACAATGTGGACATATTTCTTTCATTCGTTTTATATCTAAATTTCTTCCATATGCCAACGAATATTTCATAAGTTCTCCTTTAAAACATGAACACTTTTTTTAATTTATATGGAGCTGATGGCGGGAATCGAACCCGCGACCTTTCGATTACGAATCGAATGCACTACCGACTGTGCTACATCAGCATATTAGGACAGACACCACTCGGAAATTTATATTTTTAATTGCCCCAATTTAAAATACAAATTTTTACGCGGACACGCACATTAAAAATTGCTAACCGCTGTCCTCGCGGTTTCTCCGCCTAGTCCTCTTCCATAAGTGGGGCGGAAACCCTAATGTTTCCGCAAATTAAATTTTTCTATACATTGTGTCTTGTATGTGCATAATAGGTACCAAATGTTGTGTTTTAGATTTCTCCGCTCCGCCTGCGGCTTCGGTCGAAATGACAAGGTGTAAATACGGCTTCGGTCGAAATGACAAGGT
>CANBAX010000028.1 GCA_947366645.1 uncultured Clostridia bacterium | reverse complement strand
CTACACGCCGAACGACACTCTTTCCCTACACGACGCTCTTCCGATCTGTGTCATTTCGACCGTAGCGGAGAAATCTAGCGTAGCGTAAAAAGACACTAAAAATCAGTATCTTTTAATTGGAATTATAATAACTTTTTTACCTTGTTTTCTAGCATAATTTACGGTTGCACCTGTGCCACTGCCACTGCGTCCGTCCCATACAGCAATAACAATGTCACTATTGTCGACCATATATTTATTTCTTTTTAACATACAGTCACTTGTATAATCTTCACTAACATAAGTAATTTTATCACAATATTCTAATAAATCCTCGTATCTATCTATATATTCTTGTTTCCATTTTTCAGTTTGATTTTTGCAAGGAATAGCGGCTTCAAGGAAAAGGTTGTCACAAAAAATTTTTTCTTTAGCGATAATTTCACCTGCCATAATATCAACACCCATAGCCATACCAGTAATGAAATAAGAAACGTTATCACTATCAATAACATTATTGATAACTTTTTTTAATTCTTTTTTAAAAGCAAAACATTTTAAACTTTTTTCATTATACCCCCAAGGCAAACTTCTAGGTCTGTGACCTGTAAAACAACATTTTTTCATATTTTTCCTCCTTTTGTACAGTCTACAACTGTATTTTTCCAATTATACAGTCAAAAACTGTATCTTGTCAATAGAAAGGGAGGGAATATGGATTATTTTTATAACTTATGTAAAATTTTAAAGGAATTAAGAGAAAAATACGGTTATACACAAAAAGAGGTTGCTGAAAAGTTAAATATAACATATCAATCGTATCAAGCCTACGAAAGAGGTGTTTCTGTTCCTTCGCTTGCTAATTTCTTTAAATTAGCGGATATTTATGATGTGGCACTAGACGATTTAATAGATAGAAAATAACTTTTTACAGTTATAGACTGTAAACTTATTTTTGCACAGTTATTAGTTGTATTATCATATTATGAAGGTATTATATAAATTTTCAAATGTTATTAAAGAGTTAAGAGAATCAAATAAATGGACACAAGAGTATGTTGCAAATAAGATAGGTATCACTTATCAGTCATATCAAAATTATGAACGAGGGTTAACTATGCCCAATGTGAAAAATCTAATAAAACTTTCAATGTTATTTGAGGTGTCTGTAGATTATTTGCTTGGCTTGAAAGAATATTAAATTAATGGCGTTTGCCATTTTTTATTAGCGTTTAAGAATATTTTAAGCCTCTACACATACCACTTGCTTTTTTGTACCTTCGATGTTTTAATTAAATTAATTTCTTTCACATCTTGTCGGTCTTCGCCGATATAAGAGGTCTTTATTTCCACCTTTTCCCTGTCGTTAATAAGAGGCAGTTCTATACATTGGGTGTCATTTTTACCGTTAATACTTGCAAACTTTTTGCCGTGGTTGTAAAACTCATAATTAAGATAATCTTTTGCTTCAAATGTGAGGGTTGCCACGTTTCCGTTTACCTTGCTTTTAATTTCAGGACTTTCAATTTTCACAAACTTGTTTGAAATGTCGCTTGGCAAGTTAAAACTCGAAAACATTTCATCTTGTGTATATCTTTCAGGGGTGTAATTATTCGCAAGCACAACTCTGTGATTAGAAGACAGCTCTTCAAGGTCAATAGGCTTTGTTGTTATTGAAGAAGGGGTTACAAACTCAGACTTATCTTCTTCCGCTAAGAAATAGTTTTTCACAATTTGTGTAGGCTGATTTCCTCCCACCATAGTAATTGGTGTGTTGTCAAGATTTCCTATCCAAGCACCGCAAGTGTAGTCATGGGTGTAAGAAATGTTCCACGCGTCAAGATTCAGTGAGGAAGAAGGCTTGCCCACCGTACCAGTTTTTGAGGCAATGTCAAGATTAAGCTCACTAAGTTTTTTAGCTGTACCAGTTTTAGCACAAGTTCTAAGCATATCAGTCAAAAGGTAGGAAGCATCTTCACGTAAAACTCGTTTTTCTTCTTTTTTGTGAATGTAAACAATTTTGTTGTTTTTGTCTGTTATGTATGAAATAAATTTAGGGCTGGAGTAGACACCACTGTTTGCAAAAGTTGCATATCCACCAGCAAGTGAAAGCAGGTTGGTGCCATAGTTCATACCACCAAGGGCGAGAGCGTAACTATCGTCTTTTTCATCAAATTTAATACCCATATCGCTGGCATATGCTTTTGCTTTTGGTAAGCCTACATAACTAAGCACCTTTACAGCAGGGATATTGATAGATTTTGATAACGCCTCTCTTGCACTCACATAGCCTTTGTATGAGCCACTGACATTTTTAGGACTGTAACCCGAAATCGTAGTTTTTTCGTCTAAAATTTGGGTGCAAGGGTAAATTATGTCCTCGTTAAGGGCTGGAGCATAAACAAGTAACGGTTTTATACAAGACCCCGGCTGTCTTTTTGCATCAAGAATTTTGTAAGCACTTTCGCCGACAAAAGCAACCACTCCCATTTTGTTATTGTCAATTACAATGCCGGCATTGTCGTTTCCGTCAGTATCCACATCTTTTATCGCTCTTTCAAGACTATCTTGCTTTTTTTCATCTTGATAGGTGTAAATCTTATAGCCATGAAGTGCTATTTGCTTGGCAGGTAGTGCAAGTATTTGAGAAGCCTCGTCTATAGATGCTTGGCTATACGAATTAAGTTTATTTTTATATGTAGTGTTAAGTGTAAGTTTAATAGGTTTGTTCTTAGCAAGCATACATTCGTCAAGAGTGATAATGCCGTCTTTTTTCATCTCGTCAAGCACAACATTTCTTCGCACAAATGCACGGTCATAGCAAGACACCGGTGAGTAACGATTTGGAGATTTAATCATTCCTGCAAGTAAAGCCGATTCTTCTAAGTTAAGGTCATGTGCCGATTTAGAGAAGTAGTAGTTAGAAGCATTTTCAATTCCATAACAATTACTGCCAAAATATATTACATTAAGATACTGCTCAAGTATTTCCTGTTTAGAAAAGCGATTTTCAAGCTTTTTTGCAAGTGCAATTTCCTTAATTTTTCTTTCAAAAGTTTTTTCGCTTGAAAGATGAGTATTTTTGATAAGTTGCTGGCTAATAGTTGAGGCGCCCTCTTTAAGACTTTTAGATTTTAAGTTGTTCAGCATTGCTTTTGCAATACGTTTGTAATTAATGCCACTATGCTCATAGAAAGTTTTGTCCTCAATAGAAATAAATGCGGCTTTAGTGTGGTCAGGGATAGAGGCAGACTTAATATAACTATGATTAAAGGTATTTTCTTCTTTAATCGGTTTGTTTTCACTATCAAAAATTTCTATTGTAAGGCTAGGTGAGGTCAATTTTTCCTCATCAAGGGCTATTTTGTTAACTTTCGCGTAAATAGACGCGAGATAAAAGCCCAGTGCAACCATAACAGCACAAAGCAGGGCAAAAACAGTAAAGATAACAATTTTAATCGTCTTTTTCATGATTCAGCTCAAAATCTATTATGCTTAATATTAAGTAAATTATTTGTTAAATAAGATAATTTTTTATTTACAATTAGTCGCGAATTTTGTATAATTAAGAAGGAGAAAACTATTTTCTTTATAAAAGGGGATATTTTGAAGTACTTTATAGTGACATACGGCTGCCAGATGAATGTGCATGAGTCTGAGAAGATAGCGGGAATACTGGAACAAATGGGTTATGAATGTGGGCAAGATAGAGAGAGTGCCGACATAATCGTTTTTAATACCTGTGCAATACGCGAGGGTGCAGAAGATAGAGTTTTTGGCAATGTTGGAGCGCTAAAGAAACAAAAAAAGAGAAATAAAGATTTAATAGTTGTGGTATGCGGCTGTATGACGCAAAAAGAAAAGACAGCCAAATACCTTCTGAAAACTTTTCCTTTTGTGGATATAGTTATCGGGACATTTAATGTTGCAAATTTAAAAGAATATATTGAGAAGGTTAAAGAGGGTCGCCAGTTATCTCTATGGCAGGAGGGGGAAATTGATGAAACTTTGCCATATAAGCGAACAAGTGGGGATAACGCATGGGTAAATATCATGCAGGGTTGCAATAATTTTTGTACCTATTGTATCGTTCCATATGTGCGTGGCAGGGAAAAAAGTAGACAGGAAGAGGCGATTTTGTGTGAGATAAAGAAGATAATCGCGGAAGGAAAGTATAAAAAGATAACCTTGCTCGGCCAAAATGTTAATTCGTATGGAAAAGACTTAGAAAAACCAGTAACCTTTGCCAAGCTTTTGTCAGATATATGTAGGCTAGAAGGGGAATTTAAGGTAAGTTTCATGACTTCGCATCCAAAAGACCTCACTGACGAACTTATTGACACCATTGCAAAAGAGGATAAGGTAGAAAAATACATACATCTTCCTGCGCAGAGCGGTAATAATAGGGTGCTAAAACTTATGAACCGCAGATATACGCGGGAACATTATCTAGAAATTATAAGAAAAATAAGGGAGAAAATTCCGTCATGCCGCATAACAAGCGACTATATTGTTGGCTTTCCAACTGAAACAGAAGAGGAATTTATGGACACCATGTCGCTAGTCGAAGCGGTACGTTACGACAGCATTTTTGCTTTCATGTATTCGCCTCGTGAGGGGACGGTGGCGGCAAAAATGGAGGGGCAGGTACCAGAAGAAGTAAAGCACGAGCGGGTAAATAAACTGCTTGCTCTTGAGAAGCGAATTCAAAAGGAGGATAATAAGTCATGACAAAAGAATTATCTCCAATGATGCAAAGATATTTAATCACAAAAGAGCAGTATAAGGACTGCATAATCTTTTATCGTTTAGGCGATTTCTATGAGATGTTTTATGAAGATGCTATTGAAGCGTCACGCGTACTCGACCTCACTTTGACAGGTAAAAACAATGGCACAGACGAGAAAACACCGATGTGTGGAGTTCCACATCATGCTGCGCAAACATATATACAAAAATTAGTATCGCAGGGGTATAAGGTTGCGATATGTGAGCAGATAGGCGACCCGGCCACCACAAAAGGCATTATGCCAAGAGAGGTGGTAAGGGTAATAACCCCAGGCACAATAATAGAGGAAGATATGCTTGAGCAAAGTAAAAACAACTATCTTCTTTCAATATACCTTCATGAAAATGAAATCGGTGTCAGCTATATAGATATTTCCACCGGCGAATTTGAGATAGTGCCTTTTGAGAAAGATATAGAAACAGAACTTAGCGACCTTTTAGCGCGCATTAATCCTGCCGAAGTTATAGGTAATGGCGAGGCAAAAGCATTGTATAACTCACTTCCAATTTTAAGACTAGGCACTCTGCCAAAATTTAGTGAGTATTACGACTGGGCATACACATACTCTAAGGCAAAGGATAACTTAAGTAATCAGTTTGGCGAAAACTTTGAAACGGTGTACGAGCTTTCAGGCAAAAAACCGCTAGTTATTTCCGCAGGCGGGGCATTAGAGTATATAAATGAAACGCAAAAACGTTTACTTAATAATATAAATAAAATTAAAATAATAAGGAATAAACAATATCTAACAATAGATATGAATTCAAGGCGAAACTTAGAACTTGTTGAAACTATGCGGGATAGAAAGGGCTACGGCTCACTATTGTGGCTTGTTGATAAATGTAAAACCAGTATAGGTAAAAGAAAATTACGAAAATACTTTGATGAGCCAGTAGTTGACGCAAAAGAAATTAATGAAAGGCTTGACGCGGTCGAGGAACTTGTTAAGAAGATAATTGTGCGTGATGAACTATCAAATACATTGCCTTCAATAAAAGATATAGAGCGTCTGTCAGCACGCCTTGCCTATGGAAATGTAAATCCTAAAGAACTTCTGTCATTAAAAGAAAGCCTTATTGCTCTACCAAAGGTAAAAGAGATTTTAAAAGGGGTATCAACAAAACGCCTAAGTTATCTTAGGGAAGAGATAATAGATTTTGAAGAACTTACTTCACTTCTAGAAAATTCGATATCAGAGGACGCGCCTTCCCTTTTAAAGGACGGGGGATACATAAAAGCAGGCTTTAATAAAGACCTTGATTATTATCGTAATATTAAGAAAGATAGTAAAACTCTTATAGAAGAGTTACAGGATAAAGAGCGAAAACTTACTGGAATTAAAAACCTAGAAATCAAAAGTAACAGGGTGTTTGGCTATTATATAGAGGTTAATCGTAGTTATAGTGAACAGGTCCCACTACGCTATCAAAGAAAACAAACGGTGGCAAATAATGAAAGATATATAACAGATGACCTCAAAAAACTTGAAAACGATATTTATGGCGCCGAAGAAAAGGCGATAAAACTTGAAAGCGTTTTATTTGGAGAAATCAAAAAATATCTATTAAATTACGTAAAATCCCTACAAAGTGTAGGTGATGCAATAGGGCAGATAGACGCGTTATTATCCTTCGCACTCACCTCAGTAAAATGTAATTTCACAAGACCAGTGATAAATAATAATATTAAGCATATTAAAATCGAAGAAGGAAGACATCCTGTGGTGGAGGAGTTTACAAAGCGGGGTAGTTTCATCGCTAATGATACATATTTGAATGAAACCAGTGACCGCACCATGATAATCACAGGTCCAAATATGGCGGGAAAAAGTACATATATGCGTCAGGTGGCACTTATAACCTTCCTTGCACATATCGGCTGTTATGTGCCAGCAAAAACGGCGGAAATAGCTATAACAGACCGAATCTTCACTCGAGTTGGTGCAAGCGATGATTTGGTATTCGGGCAAAGCACATTTATGGTTGAGATGAGCGAAGTCGCTTTAATTCTCGCCAATGCTACAAATAAAAGTTTGATACTTCTTGATGAAATAGGCAGAGGTACTTCCACCTTTGACGGCTTAAGTATTGCATGGGCGGTAGTTGAGTTTGTTTCACAACACTTCAATGCAAAAACACTTTTTGCTACTCACTATCATGAACTTACCGAACTTGAAGGGGTGCTTGACGGCGTCAAGAATTATAAAATTGCGGTAAAAGAAATAGATGATAACATTGTTTTCCTTCGCAAAATTGTCCGCGGCGGTGCAAATAAAAGTTTTGGTATAGAAGTTGCTCGTCTTGCAGGCGTGCCAAAAGCGGTGCTGGATAGGGCAAAAGAAATAAGTCAAAACTTAGAGGCAGTAAACCAAAAACTTGACTTAAACATTTTCAAGGAAGGCAAATCAAAAGCGGAGAATAACACCAAGGTAGCAAATGAGATACTTTCAATTTTAAAAGATGTAGATATCAATAGGGTATCACCAATGTCAGCGTTTGAACTTTTAAGTGATATTGTGGCAAAAGCCAAGGAGGAATAAAATATGATAAATTTACTAGAGCCAAAAGTATATAATAGAATTTCTGCGGGAGAAGTGGTTGAAAGACCAGCATCTATTGTAAAGGAACTAGTTGAAAATTCGCTTGACGCAGGTGCTACGTCAATAAGCGTAAGAATAACAGAGGGCGGAATAGCGTCAATAGAGGTATCAGATAATGGCTGTGGCATCGCAAAAGAAGACCTAGTTCTTGCGTTTACTCCTCATGCTACAAGTAAAATAAAAACGGTGGAAGACCTCGATAATATTGAATCTTTAGGCTTTCGTGGAGAAGCTCTTGCTAGTATAGCCTCGGTATGTCAAGTAGAACTTTCTTCAAGGCCAAAAGCAAGTGAAGTTGGTTATAGCTTAAAAGTAAATGGCGGACAATTCGGTCAAATTCAAGAAATGGCAAGAAGGGAAGGCACCACTCTTATATGTAAAAATTTATTTTATAACACACCAGTGCGTGCAAAATTCTTAAGAAAGAGCAAAACTGAAGAGGGCGAAGTCACTCACTTAATGGAGAAGTTTATTCTCTCTCGTCCAGAAATATCTTTCAGTTACTATGTTGACGGCAATGAGGTTTATAATACTTTTTCCACCGACCTTGCCAGTGCGATATATACAATTTACGGTAAAGAGGTGTATCAAAATCTCATACCTCTTGATTATTCTGAGGAGGGGTTACGCCTTTACGGTTATGTAACCAAACCAAAGGTATGTAAATCAAATCGTACCTATCAAACACTTTTTGTCAATGGCAGAACGGTAGAGAATTATCTTGTTTCGCAGGCGGTACAGGGTGTTTATGAAAGTTTTTTAATGAAAGGAAAATTTCCAATATATGTGCTTAACCTAATTGCTCCGGTAGGCAGCGTAGATGTCAACGTGCATCCAAGCAAAAAAGAGGTTAAGTTTGAAGATTCAGGCAAAATATTTGGCCTTGTGCGAAGGGCTGTAGAAAAAGCTTTGTTATCAGTTGACCAAATTGCAACAATAGTGTCCAATGAGCCTAATGAGGAGGAGGGTAAAAACTTACTCAGTCCATATAATAAGGAAGGCTTTAATCCAGTTATAAAACCTCAAGAAAAGCTTTCATCTACGCAGGGCAGTAGTTTTAGGAAGATAGACCATTTCGACCCTGATGCTCCAATTATCGATGTAAAAAATATTCCAGATATAGAATTTGAAAAAGCACCAAGACCGGTGCTTCCACCTGACTTTGCTGATTTAGAGATAGAAGAAAAGGAGATACCAATAAATAAAATAGGCGGACCTTTCTTTTTCGACCATGAAAAAAATAGTACACTAGGCGAAATGAAACTTGAAAAGAATAAATTTTTAAAGGGTTCTGTCAAAGATGAAATGAATATCTTAGGCACTATCTTTAAGACTTATATTGTTGTCGAGTATGAAGATTCTGTATATTTTCTTGACCAGCACGCCGCACATGAAAGATTATTGTATGATAAACTTGTCAAAAGTGTTGATGAGGCCAGTGTAGTAAAACAAAGTCTACTTTACGGATATAAATTCACTTTAGGTGCAAAAGAGGCAGAACTTCTTGATGACAGTCTAAAAGTATTAAATGAAATAGGTTTTGAAATAAGTAATAATAAATATACCTATGAAGTAAAAGCAATTCCGCTTTCAATAAGTGGAATAGACCTTGAAAAGTTTGTAGAAGAACTTGTAAAAGAGGGAATAAATTATAAAGCCAAGCCAAGTGCGTTCATTCATGAGAAACTTTGTCAAAGTGCTTGTAAGCACGCAATAAAGGCGGGTGATAACCTATCAAAGGAGGACTGTGCTTATCTTATCACACAGATAAGAGAGGGGGTAATGTTGTGTCCTCATGGAAGACCAGTTGCAATAGAATTTACAAAACGTGAATTTGAAAAACTATTTAAACGCGTCTTATAAATATTTACTATTTTTATATCGTTTAATGTGGCTTTGACTTTGTGCACATTGTCATTTCGACCGAAGCCCGTTTTTCCCACTTTGTCATTTCGACCAGAGCCGCAGGCGTCGCGGAGAAATCTATTTCTTCATCATTGTCATTTCGACTATATCCAAAGTCGTCATAGATAAATTTCTTTTCCGCAAATTGTCAAAAACCGCCTAAGGCGGTGTCATATCAACCGCCTTTACACTGTCATTTCGATAAGCACCCTTTTTGTCATTTCGACCGAAGGGCGATAG
>CANBAX010000027.1 GCA_947366645.1 uncultured Clostridia bacterium | reverse complement strand
GTCATACCAACTATAACACCTTGTTATATTTTCTCCTTCGCAAGAAGAGTTGTAAGGCGCATCAAAGCAGATAACGGGGATAATTGCGGAAAGTTCATTTATATTATAAGTACTATCTTCTATCATGATATCAATTTTATGTTCTATTATTTCTTGCGACTTTCTCTCTTTAGAAGCCTTTGAGAAAACAAGTTTGTCATAGTAAATTTGATTACGTTTAAGCCATTTTTTTACAGTGTTTCTCATTTTTTTTGCCAAGTTTGTCATCTCTATTTGTAAGCCACCTTGCAGTAACTATGTAAATCTCATGCCCTTGTTTTTTAAGAATTTTTATGACCTCTGAAGCAAATTCACGAGCCCTTTCTTTCTTTGCGTAATAGTCAAGATATTCGCCCCAAAAAGCATCTTCTTCTTTTTTGCCAAGTCCAAAAGACTTTGAGATGTCATAATCAAAATTATTTCGCTTCACAGAATATGCAATTTTATTATCATAACAAAACTTGGTGAAATAGTCCACCGAAAATTGTTGTAAGTTTGTCAGTACTCCATCAATATCTATTCCAATTCGCATTTTAACCTCTATAAATAAAAAAAAACAATATTTTCCATATTGTTTTTAAAGTGGAGCGGGAGACGGGGATCGAACCCGCGACCTCAACCTTGGCAAGGTTGCGCTATACCACTAAGCCACTCCCGCACTAAGTATGCTTTAATAATATAACAAAAGAAAAAGAAAAAATCAACTATTTTTCACTTTATTTTTAAATTTTTTTGGCAAGTGATTTTTTAAGATTTTATTGATACTGTAAAATATATACAAAATCATATAAAATTGATAATTTTGACGGCAAAGTGACGTTATTGTGGCGTTAAAAGTCCGAAAATTGTTACAAATATACCTTTTTTAACAAGAAAGTATTTAGCGAATTATGTCGAAATATTTATAATCTAAGCCGAGGAGGTTAAAATGAAAAAGATTTTATTATCAGTTTTTGTAATCTTTGTAATGCTTGTCGGCGTTACATTTGTTGGTTGCGGTGAAGGTGGTATTCCAAATGGTGAAGAGATAGTCGAGCCTATTGACCCAACGCCAGTTGAGCCGACTGAGCCAACACCGGAAGAGCCAAAGGAAGATGTAGATTTTACTGAAGTAATTGCAAGTCTTAAATATTTCCTTGATGGTAGTTTTGTTTTTACAGAAAACTATGAAAGTGAAATCTTGTCTGATAAAGCTTACATAAAAGTAAACGCAGATGACGCTTTGCCGGTGGAAGATATTGCGGCAGAGTTATCTACATTTTCAGTTGAAGGTTTCACAGTTGAGTGTTATGAAGAAGATGGAAAAATAGTTTTTGCTATTCTTGCTCAATAAGTTGACAATAGCCCCTTAAAGGGGTTATACTTTTTTAACTTTGGAGATAAGAAAATGATAAAGAATGAAAAAATCACATCTCGAGATGTAGACTTTGCAAAATGGTATACAGATATTGTTAAACAGGCACACCTTGCCACCTATTCAGGGGTTAAAGGCTGTGTTGTTTTTGAGCCATATGTATATGCAATATGGGAAAATATACAAAAGGTACTAGACGAAAAATTTAAAGAAACAGGGCATCAAAATTTATATATGCCTATGTTTATACCTGAAAGTTTATTAAAGAAGGAAGGGGAGCATGTAGAAGGATTTGCTCCAGAGGTGGCATGGGTAACACATGGGGGAAATAATCCACTTGAGGAAAGACTATGCGTGCGTCCAACCTCTGAAACGCTATTTTGTGAATATTATGCAAAGACAATAAATTCATATAGGGATTTGCCAAAGCTTTGTAATCAGTGGTGCAGTGTTGTGAGATGGGAGAAGACTACAAGGCCATTTTTACGCACTCGTGAATTTTTGTGGCAGGAGGGGCATACCGCACATGAAACCGCACAAGAGGCGGAAGAAGAAACCATGAGAATGCTGAATATATATAAGGATTTGTTTGAAAATTATATGGCAATACCAGTAATTACGGGTAGAAAGACTGAAAAGGAGAAATTTGCTGGTGCAGAATATACTTTGACAGCCGAAGCACTAATGTATGATGGTGTTTCACTTCAAAGTGCAACAAGTCACTATTTTGGTCAAAAATTTTCAAAACCGTTTGATGTAAAATTTTCTGGAAGGAATAACGAACTTGAATATGTTTATCAAACCTCATGGGGTGCATCAACAAGAATGATAGGTGGGCTTATCATGGTTCATGGTGATGACAATGGACTTGTGCTTCCACCAAAAATTGCACCAACACAGGTAGTAATTGTGACTATTAAAAATACTGAAGATGTTCTTTTAAAAGCCAAAGCCTTAAAAGAAGAATTGAAAAAGGCGGGAATGCGAGTTGAAATAGATAGCAGTGATAAGAGTGCGGGTTATAAATTTGCCGAGCATGAAATGCGAGGTGTACCTGTTCGTCTAGAACTTGGGCCAAGGGATTTGGCGGAGGGTAAGGCAACCTTAGCAAGACGCGACACCCATGAAAAGATGACGGTGGGGATAGATGAAGCAGTTAAATTTATAGCTAACCTACTTGAAGAAATACAAAAAAATATGTTTGAAACCGCTAAAAAGCGAAATGAAAGCAAAACTTATGTATGTAAGACTTTTGATGAGGCAAGAGAAACAATAAATGCTCACCCAGGTTTTATCAAAGCGATGTGGTGTGGTGATGAGGCATGTGAACTCAAAATGAAAGAGCTTCGCGGTATGAAATCAAGATGTATTCCATTTGAGGAAGAGCATTTATCTGATACTTGCGTGGTTTGCGGCAGGAAAGCGAAACATATGCTTTACTGGGGAATACAATATTAAAGTTTACACTTTGCGGCTAGTTTTAAAATTGTGATAATACAAAAAGTGCTTAGGCGCTTTTTTTGTTGACTTTTTAAAATGTAAAGCATATAATTGTTATGAAAATAGAATTCATTAGTTGGAGGGGGCTTATGGATATTATGTTTTGGGTGTGGCTCGGAATAATAGTCGTTACAGCTATCTTAGAATTTGCCACCATGGACACCACTTCAATTTGGTTTACTGCCGGCGCTTTTATACCGTTTATATTGTCAGCGGTGGGCGGAATAAGTTGGATTATTCAGGTTGTACTATTTGTTGCTTTGTCTTGTTTGTTTATAGTCCTATTACGGCCGCTTGCAAAAAAATACTTATTAAAAGGTGTAAATCATAAAACGAATACTGAGGCGTATATAGGAAAACAGTATAAATTATTGACTTCCTATGACGGAGAAAATCTAGGCTCAGTCAAAATAAATGGTGTTGTTTGGGGTGTGGTTTCAAAAACTCCACTCGAAAAGGATACACTTGTAAAAGTGATAGAAATAGAAGGGAATAAACTCGTAGTCGAAAAGGTAGAAAAGGAGGGATAAAAATATGCCAGCATGGGGAATTGTATTAATAGTTTTTGGGGTATTATTACTTGTTACGTTTGCGTGTTCAATAAGGATAGTAAGACAGGCAACTGCGGTGGTAGTAGAAAGACTTGGAAAGTATTGTAAAACTTTAGACACAGGTGTAAGGTTTGTAATACCATTTTTTGATAGGACAAGTAAACCAATATCACTTAAGGAAATCGTAGCAGATTTCAAACCACAACCTGTGATTACAAAGGATAATGTTACAATGCAGATTGATACTGTAGTGTATTTTCAAATCACAGATGCAAAACTTTTTTCGTATGGTGTTGATTCGCCAATAAAGGCAATAGAAAACTTGACCGCAACAACTCTAAGAAATATAGTGGGAGAACTTGAACTTGATGAAACGCTTACTTCAAGAGATACTGTAAATACAAAAATGCGTGTAATTCTAGATGAAGCCACAGACCCATGGGGAATTAAGATAAACCGTGTTGAACTTAAAAATATACTTCCTCCAAAGGACATTCAAGACGCCATGGAAAAACAGATGCGTGCTGAGCGTGAGAGAAGGGAGCAAATTTTACGTGCGGAAGGCGAAAAGAAATCAAGCATATTAGTTGCGGAAGGCGAAAAGCAGGCAAAAATTCTTCGTGCCGAGGCTGATAAGCAGGCAAAGATACTTGAGGCAGAAGCAAAAAAGGCAGCGCTTATTGCTACAGCAGAAGGTGAAAGTCAGGCTATTGACCTCATAAATAAAGCAAAACCTACTCCAGCATATGTAACAATGCAGGGGTTTGAGGCACTCAAAGTGTTAGCGGAAGGCAAAGCTACAAAGATAATTGTACCAAGCGAAATTCAAAATGTGGCAGGGCTTCTTACAAGTATAACTGAAACAATTAAAGAAACCACCGTTCAAGCAAAACCTGATAGCAAGAAGAAATAACTAAGGAGAAAGCATGAGAAAAGTTTTAAATTCAATTTATAATATTTTAATGTTTGTTTGTCCTGCACTTGTTTTTGCATTTATGTCACAACCTTTTGTGACGCTAAAACTAGGACAAGCAATAGTTAATAATACCGATGGCTACAGCCTGATAAACTTTGAAGCAGAAGGTATGAATTTGGCTATATCTATATTGGTGGTGGCTACGCTTGCTATCGCTGGAATAATGGTACTAACTTCAATAACTGGAATATTTAAAAACTCACGACCAGGGATTTTCAGAGGTTTAATGTTATTGCTACTTATGGCAACTACAGTTGCAATAGCGATACTAATTTCTAAAAACATTTCAGCGGTTGAGGGATTAGTCACTGTAGGTTGGGGTGCCATTGTGTGTCCTTGCCTTGCCTTTGGGGCATTTGTCGGCTATAACTTGTCAAGGGCAAGTATAGATAAAAATAAAAAAATAAAAGGAGATAAGAAATGAAAAATTTAAAACATGTACTAATGAATGTTGTTTTGCTTGTATGCCCAGTGCTTTTCTTTGCATTTATGTCACAACCATATGTTACAGTGTCAGCTGGCAGTCTAGGGAGTGGTACTCTAACTAACGGTTATGATTTGATAACTTTTGAAGGTGGTGGAGTACACGATTTTCATGCTGTATGCTTAATTTTATTATGCGTATTTTCAGCATTGCTATTTTTAACAAGTTTAATTTCATTACTTGGCAATTTCGGCGTACTAAAAACAAAGAAATTTGAGAAACTTCTTGGTTGAATTAAAATTGCATCAGTGCTTGTACTTCTTGTAACAACAGTGGCATCACTTTCAGTAATATCAAGTGAATTTGTAAAAGGCTCTACAATAGTTGCTGGTTGGGCAGTAATAGTGAATATGATAATAGCTATCGTATTAACCCTTGGCTATGCTTTCTATCTAGTAGCAAACCTAATGAAAAGAAAATAAATAAAAAATCGCTTTTATTAGCGATTTTTTTGTTGTCAGAATATAATAAAACTCAATATATTTATTTGAAAAAACTGGGGATATCTGATATAATTACTAAAATAAGGAGCTTGTATGGTAAAGAAAGCAGTTTCAGTAAATAAAAAAGAAAGTACAAAAAAACAACCTGTAAAGTCTAAAAGAAAACAGCGGAAGCCTATGTCGCTTCAAACTAAAAAGAGGCTTATTTTTTCAAGCATAACTCTTGCGGCTTGCTTGTTTTTTACAGGTATGCCAATTCTTATCAACGAGCTGATTTCTTATCCAGCATATACTCATTCCTACACCTCCTCAACAAGTGTGGGTTATCATGCGGAGTATCTTGGGTCGTATAAAAGAACGAATATACCAAAATCTACTCAAGACGGTGGTTTGAATACAGGTTATCCAACTTATGGAAGGACGCTATCCCTTACCCAAGAGCAAAAGACTGAAATGATAGCGGAAAATAGAAGTCTATGTGGGGTTGGAACAAAGGTAGATGTAAAACTAAGCGCACAGAACACCTATGACAGTATGGATAGTGAAGGTAATTTATATTTAAGAGGCGAGAAACTAGAAAGAAAATTATATAAGCATACTGGCTCAGTTGGGTTATACGGAGGCAATGTAAGCGATAACGAGCCAGCATTAAAGAAAAAATTTACCATGAAAGGAAGAGGTGGCGGTCAAGGCTACTTAATTACAGGTCTTTATGCTCCTGCTGGCGAAGTAATTAAAATTGAAATGAGCAAAGAAGACTTGGAAGCAACAGGTGGTTTAATTGTCTATATAGGTCAGGCATTGTATAATGGTCAAGCAAATAATATTTGGGAATCAAAAAATTTTAATAGAATGCCTATTATCTTAAATATGATGATAGTAAACGGAACCACAACAACGGCAGAGGTAGATGCAAAAGGAAATTACACTTTTTATGTGGGGTCATTTTTAGGCGGTCCAATATACATTCAACCAGGAAAAACAAATGCAACATTTTCAACTACAATAAGTGGCGGAGTAGGTTATTCTCACTTTATCTTAGGTTATACAACACAACAGGAATTTAATAGAAATAAAAACTCCTCAGCACCATACTTTGATTTAATGGTCTGGGATAGTGGGGTACTTCACTCTGGTCCAAAACAATATGCTCAAAATTTCAGTTATGAAGAGCTTTATGACGCCGCTCAACTTTGGGAAAAGGTAAGTTTAGTGTCAACTTCGGTAAAGGGTACAACTTGCGGAATAGTATTTTTGTATGACTCATTTGTTGCTGCTGGTGCAGCCGTAGCATTCCCAGGTAGAAATTCAGTAAATTGCCCAGCAGGTTGGATGAGTAATTCACTCAATTATAGTAGTTTTGTAAACTCAGGTGCTTGGGGAAATATGCATGAATATAACCATAACTTTCAAGGTTGGGGACTCCCAGGCGGAGGCGAAGTTACAAATAACGCGTTAAACTTAGTTTCTTATAGTTTGTTCACAAGAATATCGGCTTCAAGACATATCGGCTCGGTAAGCGAAGGTTTGGGTGGCTGGAATGCTTATACAAATCCGTCATGGTCGGTAAGGCAGATTACTGGAAGAAGGAGCAATGATCTTTCAATCTATTCCACCCTTCTTCATTCCTTTGGACAAGAGAATTTTATTTCTTCCACAAAAGCAGGCGGAATTGACGGCTATTTTACTCGTTTCAGTGAAATTACACATCAAGATATGACATACTACTCAAATCTAGTTGGAAAGGTTATGAGCGATACCGCTAAAACCACAATGGCGGAGAAAAACTATCCTATGTTTGTTCCGATAGCTTCTGTATATCAAACTGGACGCAGTTATATGGATTTAGGGGTTAAAAAATATATAGAAACAGCCCAACCTTATACAATAATCTATAATCAAGATTTTATCGTAGACTTAAGACAATATACCTTTGACGGGAATTTCTATATGAGCGGTAGTATAGCACTTCCAAATGGCTTTACTTCAAGGGTGAAAAGCATTTCACAGCCAGAATATGGAAAAATTATAGAAACTGAAACCGCGGGTGTTTACACATATACTCCAGATAAAAACCATATGCGTTCGGGTAAGATAATTGCGACTATTGAAGTAACAAATGAGAATTGCACCTTCGAGGTTGATGACGTAGATTTGGTACTTGAGTTTGAACAGTCGCATGAACTTAATAAAACAATAGTTCAGCGTACCACATATACATATACCTCGGAAAATATGTTTACAAGTCCAGTAGAGGCATATGAAGCCAATTACGGCAAATATGAAAGTAAGGTAGATGAAGATAACGATAATTATATGGGCGATAGACTTGTTCAGAATGCAAATTCAGAAATTTGGTATCTTCATGGACATACCTCAAACACAGTAATGGAACTTCGTGGCAAACTCTATGTGTCTACAGACGGCGACTATCGTATAGCACTTCGCGGCAGAAAGTATGGTGCTTTATATATTTCTCTTGACGGCGGAAAGAACTATAATCTTGCAATCGATATGACAAATAATACAACCAAATATGAATTTTTAACAGGAAATACCTATGATGAAGGCTTAGAGAATTTAAAAGCGGGACAATGGGTATATTATAAAGCGATATTACTTGTAACCTATGATAAAAGTTTTATAGGTGTAGGCTGGGGCAGATGGGAACCTCCTACTGGTGTATTTGACGAAGAAGGCAATTTCATAGGGGGTGAACATACAGAGCCAACAGTACACGTAGAATATGCTTCAGCATACAGAAATTCCTATGAATTTTCTACTAAAAAGTTTTCAACAGATTACTTTACAAAAAGAAAATATAATGTGTCGGCAAGTCAGGTGCAAGGATATTCAAAACAAAGTTTAGTTTCATACAGTGGTTTTAATCCTTGGGATAATACAGTTGGAATAGAAAACCTATTTGACAATGATGATACAAATTATATCCACACTAAGGCGGGAGAGCCAGTAAACGAGGCAAATCCATTCGAAATGACGGTAGATATGGGAAAAGAGTTGTCAGCAAATACACTTACAATGTATGGACATCCAAACTTTGCAAGTGATGCAAAAAAATCGGCAGTTCCTAAAGATTTTAAAATCTATCTATCAAATTCCCCAGATAAAGGATTTGAACTTGCTGGTGAATATATAGATCAAGTTTTAAATAATAAAGCGGTAACGGTAAAGTTTGATACTAAGAAATTTAGGTACTATAAAATAGTGGTTACTAAAACTAGCAGTGATAGCCAGTATTTGGCACTTAAAAGCATAGCAATGTCAAATGTGAAGTCAATTACAAATGCAAATCTTCTCTCTCCAGATAGCGAAAATATAAAATACTATGGCTTGTGGGAGAGAAAAACACTATTTTCAAATTTCGGTCATATTTATTCATGTAAAATAAAAGCAAAGGTAGAATTTGAATTTACAGGTACACAATTTGCTATAAATTCCTATGTATCAAAGGATTATGGCGGTTATGATATAATAGTAGATGGGAAAAATGTGGGTTTTGTAAGTATCAATGACAATGCTAAAAAGATAAAAACCACATATATTTCCGAAGTTTTAAAGGAAGGGAAACATAAGGTGACGCTAATAAGTAAAGGTGCAATAAATTTAGATAGTGTTGCAGTAATATAAAAGGAGAAAATATGGATTTAGTGGTACTCGCGGCTGGAATGGGAAGCCGCTTTGGAGGTCTTAAACAAGTTGAACCAATAGATGAAGAGGGTAATTTTATATTAAATTATTCTATCTATGATGCAATAAAAGCGGGCTTTGACAGGGTTGTACTTATAATCAAAGAAGAAAATTTAGAATTGTTTAAAGAAAGGGTGGGTAAACGCCTAGAGAAGGTTGTCCCAGTGTGTTATGCCTTTCAAAAAATAACCGATGTTCCAAAAGGGTTTGAGGTGAAGGATAGAGTAAAACCATGGGGAACAGCACATGCATTATATTGTGCTCGTCACCTTGTCGGTGACCGCTTTGCAGTAATCAATGCAGATGACTTTTATGGCTATGAGTCTTTTAAAATCATAGCGGATTTTTTAAAAACAAGTAAAGATAATGAGTTTATAAGTGCTGGCTACTATATTAAAAATACAATTACAGATAAAGGTGCAGTAAAAAGAGGTATTTTCACCTTGAAAGATGATAAGGCAGTTAAACTCATAGAAAGTCAGGTGGAAAAACGTGGAAACAAAATCGAAGCAACTCCACTCGGACAAGACGCTTGGAAAGAAATATCTCCTGATACCCTAGTTTCCATGACAATGTTTGGCTTTTCAAGAAAACTCATGGAAAGGATAGAAGAGGATTTTTATAAATTCTTCCAAAAACCAATGTCAGAACTTGAAAAAAGTGAATTTCTTCTTCCAGAAGAAGTTAATGTTATGATGCAAGATGGTGAGATTACGCAGATCGGAAGA
>CANBAX010000026.1 GCA_947366645.1 uncultured Clostridia bacterium | reverse complement strand
AGAAAAAAGCGCATAAGAAAAAAAGACTGAAAGTCAGTCTTTTTTTTACGCTACGCTAGATTTCTCCGCTACGGTCGAAATGACAGAAGTCGGAAAAAACGGGCTTCAGTCAAAACGACAGAAAAGGGATTTGTCGAAATGATAGTGGCTTGGGTACTTGTTTGGTTAATAGATTTCTCCGCTGCGGGCTGAAGAGCCCTCCAGTCGAAATGACAATTATTATGAAAAAGATTTCTCCGCTCCACTTCGTTCCGGTCGAAATGACAATAATCAAAAGGTCGAAATGACATAAGTAGGAAAGGTCGAAATAAAATGTAAAAGCAGCGAAAAAATAAAAAGGAAAAATAAAAAGTGGCTTATGCCACTTTTTAAAAATTCTCAATTAGCTTATTAAGTAAAACTTCATCTTCAAGAAGTTTGCCAGCACCTTTTATGGTTACATACTCTCCGTCATGCCTTACAACCACTGCTGGAAAACGGAAATTGCGTTTTAGATACTCATCAAAGCCTGCCATTCGAGCAAGTCCACCTACAAACATAACTCCATTATTGATAATATCAGTGGATATCTCTGGTGGGAGTGAGGTTATGGTAACTTCTACTGCCTTTATAATTTCATTAAAATATGGCTCTATTATAGGATACAAATCCTTTGCCGTGATTATATATGCCGTTGGAATTTTACTCTCCACATCGACACCAGTGACCTCCATATTGAGAGTATCATTTACAAACAAACTGCCCACCGAACTTTTGAGCGTTTCTGCCGTGCCTAAACCTATCACTACACCCTTTTTATAGGCTATTTCGTGTGCAATGGCACTATCTATTGCCCTGCCACCTATTCCAAGTGTAGCACCTTTTATTAGGCTGTTCATATTAATAACTGCGATATCTGTATTTGCACCGCCCATGCCAACTACTAGAGTAGTCCTTGTGGAACTTATATTTTTGCCCACACCTAGGCAGGCACACATTACTGATGGCACAAGTGCAACTTCCCTAAAACCTACACTATGAAGAAGTTTTTGATATAAATTTTTATCTTCATTAGAAATAGCACAATTTACAAGCACAATAACGTTTTCACGTTTCTTCTTATACTCCACCTTCTTGAAAAAATATTCAAGAAGTTTTTGGCAGTACTCATAATTTTGGATGACGCCATTTACTATTGGGCTGAAAACTTCCACAGAATCATCGGTTTTGCCCATGAGTTTTTTTGCTTCTTTACCAAGAGCCAGCACCTTATATCCTTCTGGAGATGGTTTTGCAGCAACAAGAGTTGGCTCGCAAAGAGCAAGACCACTATCTTTCACATAAATTTTTGTGTTTGCTCCCCCCATTTCTATCGCATATTTGTACTTTATCATATTTCCTCCTTAAAGTGTAATTGTATGAGTTCTTCCTATTAAACCAAGTCTTCCATTGAGATTTATTCTTTCCCCTTTCTTACAAGAGAGCAGGAAATATATCAAATCGTTTCTATCATTGATTTCCAATTCTGTTCCGTCATTTTTATCAACTGACCTTATAACAAAGCCATAAGGTACACCTAAAGCACCTTCAAGCACAATTACACCTTCTTCATAAAAGTCGAAAGCAGTGGAATAATCTGACTTTTTATAGAATTTTCCGTCAAAGTAATAACTTGGAGTATTATTTACAGTAAGAACAAGATTACCTACCCTTACCGCTTCCTCGCTATCAAGTACTTTTAAGCCTAAAGATTTTAATGTGTAGATACTCTCTCCGTTCATGCCCTCATTTTGAAGTATTACGCGGTCAAGAACCTGCATAACTGGATAAATTGGGACAAGGAAATTTATGCTGGCACTGCCGGAAACTTCGACGTCAAGACCAAGTGTGGCAAGCCCAATTAAGTTGCCATATTTATCAAACACGCCACCGCCTGAATTACCATGAGTGATATCGCAATTCATCATAACAACATTCTCGTAAATATTATCATAAACTTGAAGAGTTTCATAACTTCCGTGTACCGCTTTTTCATCTGTGGTATACTTGAATACACCATTCATTAGGTAGGTATAAACCTCGGTGCCGCTCGCCTCCACCATTTCCAAATTTGGATTAGATGTTATGCCAAGAGTGAGTGTATTTTTATATTGCAAATCAAGGGGTGTGCCAAGTACGAAGATATCCTCATACAAAAGTTTATCCTCTGCTTTGCAGTCAACAATTCTGTCCCGCATTTTGATATAACCCATGGTTATCTTATCTTTATCAGCACCCTCAAATTCACTTGCGATTATTGCAATATCCATATTCTTATCATACCAAACAAGGTCTGCCGAATAGCGGGCTGTACTATCATCAAGTTCGATGCTTATTTTTGTATTATAGTTTGAGTACATTGGGTCACATGCATAGCTTATCACATGATAATTTGTGGCAAAGTAACTTTGCTTTGCATTATATTTATATTCCGTTTGATAGCCCTCACTGGCTACGCAAACGCCACTGCCGGTAGAGATTTTTGTATATCCTCTGTTTGGGGCTGTTGATTCAACTATTACCGCAATACAAGAATCCTTATATATCTTTGCGATTTCAGTACGGGACATATTTTCACTTACCCTTTCATTCGCACAATAACCATCTATATCTGGCTTATATCCTCCGTCATCTACGAAAAAGATATATGCACCTACTGATACACATAATACAAATACAAGGGACATAATTATCGTGAGATAACTCTTTTTCACTCTTTCACCTTTTTCCTTCGTTTTATATTATTTGCAAGCTCTTTTTGAACACCTTTCGATAGTCATCTGCAACCTTCATTCCTTCCATGATTTCAAAGGTTACATCGCCCTCCACCACCGTTTTCATAATGATAGAGTCGCCCAAGATATCACATATGATATCTGTGATAAGTGGTTTCTTTGACGCATTGAGGGCAACTGCAAGTTTGACTATTACGCCGAGTTTTCTTATCGCGTCAAGGTCTTCCTCTGTGACGATATCTTTATATTTCATCCATTCTGCAAGAGAGAAATTATCAAGGTCTTGGCATAGGCATATGAAGGCAGCAAGAAGAAGCTCTCTATGGCTGACGCCTACAAGCCCCGAATTTAGGATAGTATGAAAACCGTGTTTTGCGTAATCGTTATAATTTATAACCCTTCCGCTATCATATAGTTGTGCCGCAATTCTGAGCGGTTTTATGTAAAATCGAGGTAGTTTGTGCATTACTTTCAGTTGTTTGAAGAGTATTACTGCCATAGTGTATACATGAATATTTATTGCATGGTCTTCTGGCATAAACTCGCAATAAGAATCTACAGAATTTGCAAGAAGGTCATTGAATTTTTCCTGTGATGGAAGTGCAATTTGTGAGTGAACAAGCCCGTCAATAACATTAGCTGTTGACACGGTGACCTCTTTTGCACCAAGTGCTTTATAAAACCCGCGAATTATAGCAAGTCCGCCGCCTATACATTCTGCTTCGGATTCTGCTATACCTTTGATTTTTTTGAGTCTATCAAGGTCAATGCCCTTAATGAAATTTACTGTCTGCTCCATAACTTCTTGTGAAACAACATAATTATTATCTAAATCTAGTGGATACCTTGATATCTTCTTTGCGATATGACCAAAAGAAAGGAAGGAGTTACCGGTGCCGACAAACATACTTTCCTCTTCCGCAGACGGAAGGAAATCCAGCCCCCGCACTTCATCTTCGATAAGTTTTTCCATTTCATCAAAGCTTCTTGGTTTTCCAGAAGGGTCAGTCATAATATTCATTGCGCCATAACCTATTACATGACTTGCTAGTATTGTACGTCTATTATACTTTATAAAATGGGTGGAATATGAGCCTATATTTATAAGATATCCTTTAGAATAATCTATTGAATTTATTGTTGAACCATAAACATTTTTGATGATATCCTCTTCATCAAATACAGAAAAACTTATTCCAGTATTATTATAAATTTCTTCTATAAAGCCATGATAATTCCTTGCTTTTAAAAGTATATTTGTTGCAAAGGCGATTATTTTGCTGGCCTTGAAAGTTTCTATGAGTTTTCTATATATCTTAAGTACTTCAAGCAAGTCATTTTTTGTTTTTGGTCGAAGAAGCTCCTCTTCCATTATCTCCTGCCCCAGTCTTAAAGGCTGGCTTGCACTATGAGTAAGTGAGTATCTGCCATTACTTGTTTTATATATGAGTAGTTTTAACTCTTTATCATTTAATTCTATTACCGCTAAATTTGACATTCCTAACCTCACTTATTTAATTCTATTGCTGCTACTGGACAGCTTGCCTCGCAAGCCCCACAGTGAATACATTTTTTAGGGTCTATTTGTGCCTTACCATTTTTATCAAATGATATCGCCCCAACTGGACAAATTGCCACACAGGTACCACACCCGATACATTTTTCCTTATTTACCATCTAATCCTCCGTTTATGGAGTAATTTTATCATAGATTTCAAGCAAAGTAAACTATTTTTTGAATACTTTAATAAATTCTATTACTGAAAGTAGACATAAGAACACCCCGAACGCCATTCTCAGCACTTTAGATGGCATAAATCCCGCAAGCAAAGCACCTATTGCGGAAAAGGCTACACCGCTTATTATTATATAAACTAGACCTTTCCCCTTTATATATCCGTTTTTATAGTGGATACATAGTGCGATAAGTGCCATTATTAAAAATGAAAGCAGATTTATGCCTTGACTAAGTTTTTGGTCAAGCCCTAAAAAAATCGTGAGTAGAGGTATGAGCAGTGTGCCACCACCCATACCAAGGCCGCCAAATATGCCACCTAAAAAACCAAATAGAAGATACAAAAAAATCGTCATAAAATTAATTTAATACCCCCTACAAACATGATAATCGCAAATATTACCCGTATCGCCTTTGGTGGCATAACTTTTAGGGCATAAGAGCCGAGTATTCCGCCCAGCACCACTCCGCCACCCACACTTACAAGTGGCAGTGAACTTATATATCCATTTATTACATAAATGAAGGCAGAAATTAAACTTAAAGGAAATATTACTGCTATCGCTGTAGCATGTGCCTGTTTATTACTTAGCCCCAGTACCTTTTCAAGTATTGGCACACATACCATTCCACCACCGCCGCCAAAGAATCCGTTTAAAAGACCTATCACGCCTCCACTTAAAATCAATAGCAAATTTCTCTTTATTTTCTTGTTTGTTTTTCTGCTTTTTTGGCTAAAATGTTTATGTACTTTTTTACTACGAGAAAGTTTGGTTTCACTTCTTTTTAAAAACCCTTTTTTATCTTTATTTTTACCGCTAATAACCCTATCCATAGTTATTATTATAAATAATTATATAAAAAATATTTGAAGGGTGGAAATTTTACTTGCGTTCTTGCCTTGTACATGGTATACTTTGTAAGTATTAACAAAATTAATTTAAGGTGATTTATGATTAAGAAAAATAATATGAAAAAAATTTGTTTTGCACTTGCTTTCCCTTTCGCTTTTTTAGGGGCTGGCTTTATTGGCACTGCTGCACCTTCTGCAAGTGACGCCGTGACTTACAACTATAAGCAAGACCATATTGCACCTGTGTCTATCTATGGTTCTTCTTTTAACGATGGTATCTCTGGGGAATATTCCCAAAGCACACCTGGTTGGGAAGCTATGCCGGAATACAAAGACAACAATGCACTTGCGCTTATCATCAACACAGGCGAAAACTTTAACGAATACAAATCGCATTATTACATCTCTGAAAACCCTCACAAAACTGATGAGGATAACAGAATTTTAATGCTGAACTCTCGTAAAACTCTTGCTGGTGACAATGTTTCAAGACGAATTGGTTACAAATCTAACGACATTACTCTTAATGCCAACTCCTATTATCGTCTTAGCGTAGACACCCTTTCCAGTGATGACGGCAAAAATCAGGGCGAATATGATGTGAAAGCTTCCGTCTATGTTGACGGACTTAAAGATGCGGAAGGCAAAGAAGTCACTCTTGGTTATGAGGGCTTAAACAACACTTCTTGGGCCACCTATTATTTCTATATCGCCACAGGTAGCGAAGCACAAACCGTCAACCTTCAGCTATATTTAGGCGGAAGGGAAAATTACTCCACTGGTGTTGTTTTCTTTGACAAGGTGTATTTAGAAGAGTTTAGTGAAAATACCTTCTTTAATGCCGCTATTGACAAGCAATATAAATTTACAGACAGCACGAATGTGAATACAACCGATACCAAATTCCTTGTAGACAGATTACAAGATGAAGAAAACGACAAAGAGTTTAAACTGGATATGGCTGGTTACAATTTTGATTTTGAGGACAAGCGTCCAGATGATTTCTCAGTACTTGGTGATGCTTGGACTTCCTCGATAACCCCTAAGTCCCATGCTTGGATTATGCCAGTAGTGCGAAATGCACAGCCTCAGTATTTTAAAGAACAGACTATGAGCCTTGAAAACCCTAAGGGTTATGACTATGTAGGAAGCGACCTGAGTTTTGATAAAACCAAAGGTACTAACGGCGAAAACGCTAACGCACTTGTACTTTTCACAGACGGACA
This sequence comes from uncultured Clostridia bacterium, assembly GCA_947366645.1. Lineage (GTDB taxonomy): Bacteria > Bacillota > Clostridia > Christensenellales > UBA1242 > Caccovivens. The sequence goes on along the minus strand of CANBAX010000026.1, from coordinate 3,365 downwards.
AAGTCATGTTTCAGTAAAATCCAAAGACATCACCTTGAAAGCACATGGCGTGTACAAATTTTCACTTAGAGCGAAGGTAAGTCAGATACGTTCTGGCAATTTTACGGTTTCTGTTAAAGAGACTGAAAAAATTTACGACTGGTACGACATAAAAGCTCTCTACCCTACCCTTGCTTCAACTACTAAAACTTGTGCTACCACAAATAACGAAAACCCACGATATAACGACTATACAACCATTGACATTTATGTGAAATGCCACAATGAGTATGACACAAATGTTTATCTTGAAATTGCACTTGGCAATGAAAAAGAAAATGCCGAAGGTTGTGTGTTTATAGACAATATATCTCTATCTCAAATTGACAGCGCTTCCTTTCCTACAGACGGCGATGCACTTACAATGAAGGTGGCAACTTCAGACCCCGACTTTACAAACAGCTATTTCGATTTAGCAGATAGCGAAACTGCAAAACTTAACTACCCTCTTAAAGCCCAGGGCTACACTGCAAAGAACGGAAAATACACCGAAGGTGGAGTTATATATCTTAAAGATGAAACACACTTTAACGAAATGTATTCTTCTTATGACTGGAAAGGCTCTTTCCCAAAACACCCAGAAGGAACAAATTCTGTAAACAATGTTTACATGATGTACAATAGTTTTCCTTCCTACCAGTCTATTGAAACACCTTCCAAAACCCTTTCAGCTGGAAAGTGGAGTGAAATTAGTTTTGACTACAAAACAGTAACACAGACCGACAAAAATGCTGAGATTACCTTGGAAATTGTAGACTCGAATGGAATTCAACTCTTCTTACAAAAAGGCATTGAATCCTACAACTGGACTAAGATGAAAGTCTACTTTAAAACAAATGAACTTGTACCACTTGATGTAAAGGCTATTGTACATTTTGGACAAGACAAAGTTGGCGAAGAAATGCAGGGCTATGTTTACCTAGACAACTTTAATTTAAAGAGCGATGTTACACTTCCAGATGTAGCACCTTACAAAGTTGACCTTACTGATATGTTTTCTCTTGACCCAACCGGCACTATTGGGGAAGGGCTTACCCTATCAAATACGTTAACTTTTGAGGAAGGCAAAAAAGGTACTGGCGAAGGTAGTGTTGCAAACGGCGGTATCGTAAATGGACAGAAAAACCAATTTGATATCACAACAGAAGAGGGAAATATTTTAGCACTTGTTTCCTTCGCAGAAAGCAAACCTACCCTAACAACCAAATTTGCATACTCACTTGCTGAAAACGCATACTACGAACTTTCCTTTGACCTTCAAACAAACTTCTCAGCTGACGAGGACGCAATTAAAGAAAACAACAAGGAACATAAATGTGAATACGGCGTGAGTGTTGGACTTAAAGACTTCTCAGAAATTACACAATTAAAATCAAATGAAAAGTTCACTCACTATAAAGTATATATAAAGGCACCTGCAAACGCAGTAACTGCAAACCTTGTATTTGCAATTAACAGTGACTGCTATGAAACCACCGGTGCGGGCTATCTTGCAAATGTTAAACTTACTTCCTCAACCGAACTTGACTTTACAAGTGCAAAAGAGAGCGAGGAATTTAACAAGACAATTTTCACTTCCACCTATCAAAACCAAAGTGATGACAAACCAGATAAACCTGAAAACCCTTCTACACCTGCCGACAATACTCAACTTTGGGTTATCATACCTTCAATATTCACTGCCCTTGCACTTATTGGCGCATTAGTAGCTGTTGGACTTAGCAAAGTGAAAATTAAAAAGCATGAAAAGTTTAGTGGCGAAGAGTACGACAGAAAGATAAATGTAAACCACGATGCAATTCTTATTAAGGCACAGAATGAAAGAGATAACGAAGCAAAAGAAATTCGTGAAGCAATAAATGCTCTCAATGAGGAACGCGAGGCACTTGAACTTGCACACAAAGAGGCAATTAAAGCGACAAGACTTTCTGGTAAAGGTGTGACTAAAGAAGCCGAGAAAGAATTTAAAGCGTATGCTGGAAAGATGGCAAGGCTTAATGAAAAGGAAAATATCCTTAAAGAACAACTTGACACCACCCTATCCGCAGATTACCTTATCTCTATTGAAAAAAGACTTGCAGATGAAGAAGAGAAAGAACTACGCGAACTTGAAAAAATTCAAGCAGGCAAAAAGTCAAAGTCCGCTGAAAAACAGGAAGATGACAAATAAAAAATAAGACCGAAAAGGTCTTATTTTTAATTGTCTGTTATTATTTCAAAAATTTCATTTGGCGTCACATTAAGAATTTCACAAAGTAACTCAATATTTTTATATTTTATTGCCTTCGTTTCATTATTTAATAATCTATTTAAGTTTTGATAACTCATATCCATTTGGTTGAATAACCACGACTTTGTAAGTTTTCGTTCGTCAAGAATTTCCTTTACTTTAATCTTTATCATTATAACCTCTTAGTTATTTCAAATTTTTCATTAATTCTATAACTACATCTTTTTTATTTTCTGGCAAAGCAAGAAATGTATCCAAAAAAGCTTTTTTGTTCTCTGAAAAATTAGTACCTATATAAAAAAAGTCATATATTGTTATCCCCACCACGTTACAAAACTCTAGCAAAGTGCTAACTTTAAGTTGAACTTTTTTACTCTCAATGGTCTTCATGAACTGAGAATTGTAGCCTAGCATTTCGCTAGTTTCTCTTTGTGAATAACCTGCTCTATTTCTAAAATAACCCACTCTATTAATTATCTCATCATAATCCATTATTTATCTCCTTATACTACTTCATACTTTTCATAAGTTTTAAAATTGTGTCTTGTTTTTCTTCAGATAATGAGGAATAAACATCTAATATTTCTTTTCTTTCTGGATTAAAAGTTTTTCCAAGATAAACAAAATCTGAAAATGTAATTCCTACAACATCACAAAAATCTAACAATGTGCTAACTTTTAATTGAACTTGTTTATTCTCAATAGTCTGCATAAATTGAGGATTATAACCTAACCTTAAACTAGTCTCTCGTTGTGATAAATTAGCCCTAGTTCTAAAGTAACCTACTCGTCTAATTATTTCATCGTAATCCATATCTACCTCCTATCTCAATTCTAAAACAAATATAAAATTCTTCTGAGGTAATCATTGCATGCAATATTAAAAATTTTAGCGATTTTAATTGACTAGTTGTCGCAAGTTGCGTATAATAGTTGAGTGAATAACTTAAAATAAAATATTGTATGTCGCAAAACACTATTTTTATACGTAAGGTTATCGCAATTAAAGGATTAATATACATGAAAGTTTGTGGATTTGTATACTTAGATAGATTTGAATTAAATGAAGATATAGAAATGAAAATTTATTGCTGTA
>CANBAX010000025.1 GCA_947366645.1 uncultured Clostridia bacterium | reverse complement strand
GCAATGTGAAATTGCAGGGCTTATTGATAAGGCAAACAAAGAAAAGCAGTTTAATGTCAATTTTACATTGGCACTAGAAAATTTACTACTCAATATATTGGAGGTTAAATACATATGCAGATAGAGGTTGTTAGTGCAAGGTTTTTGCATGGAAACAATGACTACTACTTCAGCCCTAATGGGTTGGAAATTAAAAAAGGCGATTATGTCATTGTAGACACGGAAAAAGGAAAGGACATAGTTAAAATTGTAAAAGAAAAGGAAGAGGTTGACGGAGCAACTCTTCAAGATTCTTTAAAAAACGTGTTGAAAATTGCGACGAGTGAAGAGGTTGAAGAGGCTTTTTTAAATGACAGAAAAGCGTCTGAACTTCTGCCAGAAATAAAAGAGTTGATTTCAAAAAGTGGGCTTGAAATGAAGGTGGTATCGGTGGAAGGCAACTATAACGGAAGTAAACTTACCGTTAATTTTACCGCCGAGAATAGAGTGGATTTTCGCGACTTAGTTAAAAAACTTGCAGAAAAGTATAAGATGCGTGTGGAACTAAGGCAGATAGGTCCACGTGATGCCTCTAGAATTTTAGGGGGTATTGGACCTTGTGGTAAGACTTGTTGTTGTCATCAAGGTTTAGGAATTAATGACCATGTTTCTATAAAAATGGCAAAGAATCAAAGCCTGTCTTTGAATCCGAATAGTATTAGTGGGCTTTGTGGAAAACTTTTGTGTTGCCTAGGATATGAAAACAATTATTATGTTGAAGTCTTAAAAGAAATGCCAAAGATAAACAGTTTTGTAAAAACTAAAGAGGGGGAAGGCAGGGTTGTTTACTGCGATTTGCTTCGAAAGACGGTTAATGTTAAGTTTGAAAATGAAGGCTCAACTGAAATAAAAAATTATGAGCTTAAAGATATAAAATTCGGAAATGATAAGTAAAGATGAAAGAATTGAAGATTTGCAGTGTAAAGGACTTAAAATTATACAAAATAAAGCCCTTTATACTTTTACTTCGGATAGTGTGATACTAGCAAATTTTTTAAAGATAAAACCTAAAGAAAGTGCAGTGGAGATAGGTGCGGGCTGTGGTGTTATATCTTTACTTGCCAGTGCAAAAAATCAGTTTAAAAGTATAAAAGCTTTTGAGGTAGAGCCTCAATTAGCAGACCTTGCAAAAAGAAATATAGTACTAAACAATTTGCAAGAAAAAATAGAAATTATTGAAGACAGGGTGCAAAATTACAACAAATATTTAAAAAAAGCCGAAATTGATGTTGTTATTTCTAACCCGCCATATATGAAGGAAAACCAAAAAACTATTGTAAATTCAGTTCGAGAAAATGCAAGGCATGACAGGCTTTTGAAACTTGATGAACTTTGCAAGGTGGCTAGCGATATGCTCAAATTTGGCGGAAGATTTTATCTTGTTTATTCGGCAGAGAGAAGCGGTGAACTGATACATAGTTTAATAAATCATGATTTGCAACCTAAGACCTTGTTTTTCACCGAAAATGGTAAAGGCAAGGTGGTGTTGGTTGTAATTGAAGCGGTCAAAGGTGGCAGAGCGGGAATAAAGGTCCTTCCAAATCTAGTAACTAATAAACAGGACGGGGAGTTTTTAGAAAAATTGCAAACGAGGAATTTTATATAACCTTGCATAAAAGACAGGCGATTATCGAGCCGACAAGGGCGCAGATTAAAGCAACTGGAATAGCATATAAAAGTTTTTTCACTTTTGTTTGAGAAAAATAAACGGTGGCTACATAAAATATTGTTTCACTACACCCAAGTATTACGCAGGCACATCGGGAAATATATGAATCAGGGCCATACTCAAGCAGCACACTTTCAAGCAGGCCATAACTGCCAGCACCTGTAAAGGGGCGGAGAAGTACCAGTTCTATAAGTTCAGCGGGAATGCCTAATAAGTTAAATACCGGTGAAAGCAAGCCTGCAAGTATAGCGGTTATACCGCTTGCGCGCAAGAGTGCAACAGCTATCATAATTGTTGCGATGAATGGAAAAATGTCAACTACCAAAGAAATTGACTTTTTTGCACCTTTGACGAAAGTGTCATAGGTGTTTATTTTTTTAATGTAGCAATAGCTAAATAGTGCCACAAATAGAATGGGAATAATGTAGGCACTCATTTTTTCCTCCGCTTAATCTTGCTGAAAAGTTTTACTAGGCATACGCCGCAAATTGAGGTTACCGCAGTGGCTATAATAGTCGGAAAAATAATGTCCGCGGGCGCGGTGCTTCCAGCGGAAGCACGCAGACCAATTACCGTGCTAGGAAGGAGTTGAATTGAAGTCGCATTTATTACGATAAGCATAATCATTGCTGTGTTTGCGACACCAGAGCCGTCATCAAGTGCCTTCATTGCATTTATCCCCATAGGTGTTGCGGCATTTCCAAGGCCTAACATATTTGCGGACATATTAAGGGCTATCATTTTTTCAATTTCATTGTTGTCTATTTTAAATAGTTTTTTTATAAGCGGGTGAAGAAGTTTGGCAAGTTTTTCGCCCAGCCCGCTTGCGTCCACAAGTTCAAGTACGCCAAGCCACACCGCATAAACTGCGCAAAGGTCTATAGACAGTTTTAAAGCCCCGCTTGAGGCTTCAACCATAGTAGAAACAATGGTCGCAGGGCTTGACCACAACAAAAAGCACATTGAACTTATAATCATAAAAAGCCATATTTTGTTCATGATGTAATATATGCTTGTGGACAAGCAATTAGAAGAAGGCACACCCGCGTTTTATTTGACTTTTAAGACGGTGATTTGCTAATATTTTTTTAGGAGAAGAAAATGTTTATCGATACTCACGCACATTTATATAACGAACGCTTTGAAGGCTTACTTGACGAAATTTTACAGTATGCAAGTGACATGAATGTCAAAAAAATAATTTGCTCAGCAAGCGATATAGAAACCGCATATAAAGCGATAAAAGTGGCAGAAAACAATGATGGTGTATACGCCTCAATAGGCGTTCACCCACAAGATGCTGGGAATGTAAAAAAAGACTATTTAAAAGAACTGGAAGAGTTAGCAAAGAATAAAAAAGTTGTTGCTATCGGCGAAATAGGGCTTGAGTATATGGAGGGTTGCCCCGATAAAGAGGTGCAGAAAAGGGTGTTTTTAGAGCAGCTTAATCTTGCTCATAAATTAAAACTTCCTATAGTTATACATTGTCGTAATGCAGTGGGGGATATGCTTGAGGTTTTACAAGAGAATAAAGCTTTGCTTGAATTTGGTGGCACCTTTCACTGCTTTAGTGAAAGTTTAGAGAGTGCGCGCATTGTACTTGCCCTTGGCTTACATATCTCAGTGGGAGGGGTGGTTACCTTTAAAAATGGTAAGAAACTTCAAGAGGTGGTGCCATGTATTCCGCTTGATAAACTTTTGCTTGAAACTGACTGTCCTTATCTTGCACCAGAGCCTAATCGCGGTAAACTTAATCATAGCGGATATATACCTCTTATTGCGGAAAAAATTGCAATGTTGAGGGGAATAACCGTGGAAGAGGTGGCAAATGCTACAACTGAAAATGCAAGGAGGCTTTTTAAAATATGACGGAACACAAGTTTAAAAAGAAGTTTGGGCAAAACTTTTTAAAAGATAAAAATCTTCTTGATGCTATTGTAAGAGATGCGGGTGTAAAGGAACAAGATGAAGTTTTGGAGATAGGTGCAGGTGCAGGGGCGCTTACCGTAAGTTTGTCAAAATATGCTAAAAGGGTGGTAAGTTACGAAATAGATAGAGAGCTTGAAGATACACTAAATTCACTTCAATTAAAAAATGTTGAATTTGTTTTTACTGATGCCCTTAAAACAAATATTGAAGATATTGAAAGTCATTTTGAAGGCAGGTATAAACTGGTGGCAAATCTTCCTTACTATATCACAACTCCGCTGATATTCAAGTTTTTGGAAGAGAGTGAGAGGTTAACTTCAATGACAATTATGGTTCAGAAAGAAGTGGCGCAAAGAATAGTATCCTCAGAAGGTGGAAAGGACTACGGCGTTCTTTCTGTTATGCTTGCCTTTTATGGACAGGCAGAAATTATGCGAGAGGTAAATCGTAATATGTTTTATCCTGTGCCAAATGTCGACTCGGCAGTTGTGCGAATTAATATAGATAAAAACAAGTTTTCTGACATAGATAAAGCAAAATTTTCCAAATTTATCAAAGCCGCTTTCGCAATGAGGAGAAAAACACTTCTTAATAATCTTTCGCGAGATTATGATAAAAAAATATTACAAGAAAAGTTGACGCAAGACACATTAAGAAAGCGTGCAGAGCAGTTTAGCATCGACGAGTTTGTTGAACTTTACAAAAAATTACTTTAATATTCTTGCGTCTTTTGCCAGTTCCTCTTTGTCGCTTTAACGCACTTCAAATTCTCATTGTGACAAGTCATCATTTGTCGTTTTTACAAGTCCTCCCTTGTCATTTCGAACAGACTCCTTTGTCATTTCGACCGTAGCGGAGAAATCTAGAAGCCAATAACCGTAATTTACGGTTATTTTTATTGTCTTATACTAATTTCTTTTTTGAAATATGTTGTTTTTTGTAATTTAATTTGTTATAATGTAAATGATAATATAAAGGAGGGCAAAGGTGGTTTCTCGATTAAGTCTTGGCGTATGGGATTATGTAACTGGATTTTTTAGTTATATTCCAAAAATCATGTATTTCATTTACACCGCCATTGCTAGTGTATTAGATGCCCTTCAATTAGTTTTCCGAAAACTTGCAGGACTTGATGTCTTTTATGTAAATAAGGAGCCTATCCAAAACACTGACCCTGTGCTTGAATTTATAATGGGCATACTTGGCATTGGCGAAAACGCCCCCGCATATTCCGCCCTTACTACTACTTTTTGGTCGCTTGTGATTTTCGGTGCAATCGTGCTTGTGCTTACAACCATGTTCGCAATTATTAAATCGCATTATAACGAAGACTCTGGTAAAACAAACCCTGTTACATACATTTACACTGCAATTAAATCTGTACTCACTTTTGCCATTGTGCCGGTTGTGGTAATTGCAGGCTTTTGGCTTTCCACCTTTTTATTAAGAACACTGGATTCTATTACCTCAGGTACAAATTCAGTGGAACAGGTAGAGGGACTTTTTGGAAGCAGCTCAGGGTATAAGGACAAGTTTGAATCCTATACAAATAACCGTGGCGACGAAGTTTATGGCAGATATGATATATTTGGTTTTGGTGCGGCCTCTTCAAATGAAACTTTTTCGGGCTTGATTTTTAAAGTTGCGGGATACGATGCTAATAGGCTACGCCGAGGGGGATATAATTACAAACATGGCTCTGAAAGTTATCCGTCTTTGGGAGATGGAAAACGTGACGGCTGGTATTATGATTTTGGTGTATTTGGAAAGAACATTCCGGCAGGACAGGACGGACAGGAATGGGTGGCTCAGCAGTTTGATTACGCTTTCGCGAATAATATTCAGCTACAAAAAGCAGTTTCTTTAAATAGTGTAAGTGACCCAGGTTTGGCTGCTATTTCAATAGCAACGAGAGACCCATTTTATGCGCTTAATACTTATGTGTGGTCTTTCTCAAAATACAATGTAGGGCTTGTTTATAATTATTACGATTTATGGGCATTCAATTTCATAATTGCATTTGGGGCGGTAATTGTAATATTTGGTCTGGCAGTAAGTATTGTTTTAGGGCTTATCACCCGTATTATAAAATCAGCGGCGCTATTCTTAATTTATCCAGCACTTCTTGGGCTTGCTCCATTAGATGATTTTGGTGGATTTAAAAATTGGCGCAAAGAGTTTATGCAGCAAATGCTTATGGCGTTTGGTGCCATAGTGGGTATGAACTTATTCTTCTTACTACTGCCATTCTTAAATAACATTCAATTCTTTAATATTCCACCGATGGACTATATTATGAATATTCTTATTGTTATTGCGGGATTAAGTATGGTAAAAGCATTTATCGGTTTCCTATCAGGACTTATTGGCGGAGCCGATGCTGTGAAGACAGGCGATGATTCCAAGGCTGGAATAAAAGAGGTTGGCGGAAAAGCTATTGGTGGAGCATTGGCCGCAGCAAATGTAGCAATGAAGGTAGGTAAGTTTATTCCAGGTGTAGGTATGGTTGCAGGAGTTGCTGAGAAAGGTATTCGTATAGCGAGAGCTAAGATTAAAGCTAATAAAGAAATGAATAAAGCGAATATGGAAGGTGGTTATGCTAGCGCTCTTGAAACTGCTGGGCAAAGCAATGTGGATTATGCTAAAGACCAACAAGAACATTTATTAGACCTTTATTCTGCAAACCCTAAGTATGCTAGCATGATGACAAAAGTAGAGAAGGACTTAACTGATGAAGCTACAGAAAAAGGACTATCGGGTGCTGCTCTCACGGATTATGTAAATAAACGTAGAAGGCAAAGACAGCATGAGGCACTCTATAGTGTTAATGATGCTTATAAAACCAGATATGACCAGCATCAGGCAATTATTGACGCTGGTGGATTAGATGCAACGCAGAAGGCAGAGCTTCAAGAACATAAAACCAAGCGTCAACAAGCGATTGATAATGCTGAGGCAATCCGTACATCGAATTACATGGATAAAGATGGCAAGATGGTTCCTGATTTTGAAAAACAAACGGTTGCAAATGATGCGAGAGGTCTTGGCGGTGCAATTATGAAAGGTCTTAAAGATGGCATGAAAGATGTCGGCTTAAATCTCAGTGGACTTATTGGAACCTTTGGAAGAGCAACAAACTATAAACTTGATGATAAAGGCAAGATTGACGGAGTTTATGGAGGAGCTCGTGAAGCTGCAACAACTCAGAAAGAACTTGATACTCGTCGCGAGCAGAGTAGGCTTGCAAGGGGAAGATTTGTGGATTCACTTGCGGGTGTGATGTTTGGATACGGCGATGCTGGCAAGAAAGATAAGGAACCTCCAAAAGGCGATAAGGCTGCACAAGAGCAGATTAAGAAAACCGAAGATACCAATAAAAAACTTGATGAGCTTATTGATATCATGAGGAAAAATGGCGGTATGACAAAGTAAACAAAGTATAATAAAAAACACGGAATTTCCGTGTTTTTTATTGTCATTTTATCATACCGACCAAAGGGGGCTCGCGCGGAGTGTATTTTTCTAGATTTCTCCGCTCCGCCCTTACGGGCTACGGTCGAAATGACAAGTAGCAAAAAGTATTACGGTCGAAATGACAAGTAGCAAAAAGTATTATGGTCGAAATGATAAGGAACGAGAATTGCTATGGTCGAAATGACAAGGAAAATTTTTTAAAATTAAAATAAAACATTGTAGACTTTTATGCAAGATGAGGTATAATAAGTCTATGGAAAAGTTTGATTTACAGTCAAAATACAGTCCCGCGGGGGACCAACCAGAAGCAATTAACAAACTGGTTGAAGGTCTGGAAGAAGGTTTGAAAGAGCAAGTGCTTTTGGGTGTCACGGGCAGTGGCAAGACTTTTACTATGGCAAACATTATTCAAAAAGTAAACAAACCCACCCTTGTGATAGCACACAACAAAACTCTTGCGGCACAGCTATGCAATGAATTCAGAGAGTTTTTTCCTCACAACCGTGTGGAGTATTTTGTTTCATATTATGACTATTATCAGCCTGAGGCCTACATTGTTTCAAGTGATACCTATATTGAAAAAGATATGTCTATAAATGAAGAAATTGATAAACTTCGTTCAAGTGCCACTTCATCTATCTTAGAGCGCAATGATGTGATTATTGTTGCGTCGGTATCTTGTATATATGGTCTTGGAAACCCCAATGAGTATTACAACTTGCATATTTCTTTGCGGCCAAATGATATTATGGATAGAGAGGATTTGATAACCGCTCTTATCAACATACAATACACAAGAAATGACATAGATTTTAAGCGTTCCACCTTTCGTGTAAAGGGGGAGGTTGTTGATATATTTCCTTCCAGTCAGTCCGAAATGGCAATAAGGGTGCAATTTTTTGGTGACGAAATTGAGCGTATTTACGAGTTTGAGCCAGTCACAGGGAATTTAATAAGCGAACTTAAGCATGTGGCGATTTATCCTGCAACCCATTATGCCGTAGGGCGTGAGCGAATGGAGCAGGCGTTAAGCCAAATAGAAAGCGACAGGTTGACGGCTATTAAAGATTTTGAAAGCCAAGGAAAGCTTATCGAAGCGGAAAGAATAGGTCAGCGTGTTGCCTACGATGTTGAAATGATGAGAGAGGTTGGCTTTTGTAGTGGCATTGAAAACTATTCAAGATATTTTGACGGCAGAAAGGCTGGCGAGGCACCATACACGCTTATAGACTATTTCCCAAAAGACTTTTTGACAATAATTGATGAAAGCCATATGACACTTCCGCAGATTCGTGCGATGTACAATGGCGACAAAGCGAGAAAAACCTCACTTGTGGATTATGGTTTTCGTCTAGAGGCGGCAAGGGATAACAGACCTCTTACTTTTGATGAATTTAATTCTCGTATAAAGCAGACTATCTATGTTTCAGCTACGCCAGCAAAATATGAACTTGAGCGGGCTGGTCAGGTGGTAGAGCAGGTTATCAGACCAACAGGACTGCTTGACCCGATTATAGAAGTACGTCCTATTGAAAATCAAATTGACGAGCTTATGAAAGAGATTAAAATTATAACCTCTCACAATTCACGTGTACTTGTTACCACTCTTACAAAGAAAATGGCGGAAAGCTTAACTACCTATTTAACCGAGCATAATATCAAAGCCAAGTATATGCACAGTGAAATTGACACTATGGAGCGTGTTGAGATAATTAATGGTCTTCGCTCCGGTGAGTTTGATGTCCTTGTGGGAATAAACCTTCTTCGAGAGGGGCTTGATATGCCAGAAGTGGAACTTGTTTGTATACTTGATGCTGACAAGGAAGGTTTTCTTCGTAGTGAAGGAGCGTTAGTGCAGACAATAGGCCGTGCTGCGCGAAATGCAAATGGTCGGGTGATTATGTTTGCTGATGTAATCACCGATTCTATGAGGCGTGCTATTGACGAAACAGAAAGGCGGCGAAAACTACAAGATGAATACAACAAAAAGCATGGCATTGTTCCAAAAACTATCATTAAACAGATAACAAACACTCTTGAAATATCTCAGAAAATTAAAGATAAAAAACTTGCTCTTGAGGAAATTCCAAGAGAGATAGAAAAACTAAAATCCATGATGAAGATAGCATCAAATTCACTCGAATTTGAAAGAGCGATAGAACTTCGTAATAAAATACAAGAACTTAAAAAACAACTTGAAAAGGCTAAGAAATAAATTAAGTATTGACGAAAATGTAAAAGTATGATATACTGCTTATATGAGAGGTTAAAAATGGAAAGGTTGAACAAAGCAAAGATTTTACATTACGTGAATAAATTAAAGTATATTAAAAATCACTTGGGCAGGTTATATTTTGCGACTATGCCAGAGGCTGAAACTTCACTTCGTGATGCAAAGTTAGGACAACGCGCAAAAGGACTTATCAAATTAACAGATGTGTATGTTAAATTACCGTTAATCAGTTACTACGGAGAATATGGAGATTCTGTTTTAAATGTACTAGGACTTGTGCCGGAAAATAATCTAATTCAGGCGGACGCTTTTTCTTACAAAGTAAAGAAGGAAAAAGGAATATGCGGAATACATGAAGTAGATGCTTGTGTTACACTTTACTCAATAGAGAGCGAAGAAATTTAGTTAAAATTGGACATACAAAAAATAGTGTAAAAGAAAATAAACAGCATTTAAATTGCTGTTTTTTTTGTTTGAAATTAAAGAAAAAAGGGGTATAATACATTTATGAAAAACTCAATTTTAATTACGGGCGCAAAAGAAAATAATTTAAAATATATCAGTTTAGAAATACCTAAAAACAAACTGGTTGTTTT
>CANBAX010000024.1 GCA_947366645.1 uncultured Clostridia bacterium | reverse complement strand
TTTTAGGTTTTATAGAAGGGGTGGTAAGTTGATTTTGAAGGGATATAATTTCGCTTTCGAGAGTATTCTTTTTCTTATTATATCCTTCAATTTCGGCTTTCCTTTCAAATTCGATATTTATTTCATTTTTAATTTCTGTAAGGTCTATTCCGCTTTGTTTTTCTAGCACATTTTTTTCTTCGGTTAACGCATTCAGACTTGAACGGAGTTTATCTTTTTTATATAATATTTCCTCAAATTCAGTTTTTGAGGTTATTTCTCGTTTTAAATCCCTAATTTTTTCTTTAATTTTCTTTTTTGCACTTTCTAAGTTTTGTAAATCGTACTCAAACTTATTCGCCCCTGTAAGGTTTGCCCTTGCCTCGTCATTGATAGGCGAAAGCAAATTCATTTGAGGGAAAAAGGCGGTGATATCAAAGGTTTCTCTTCCTACCCCAAAAAGTTCTTCCCCAAGATTTTTAGTAAATTTATCACTTTTCGTTCCGCTTTTTAAATCTATAAGTTGGAATGTATCCCCCTCCGGAGTGTCACCAAAGGTGCGGACAACACGAAAATCGCCTTTATTACAAGTAAAATCCATACTCCCGCCATACACTCCGCCCTGCCAAGATTTTCGTTTACTTCTCACTGCCGCATATGCCTTATTATTCCCCTTCTTGGGCATACCATAAAGCATTGCCCCGATAAAATCTGCAAGTGTGCTTTTACCCCAGCCATTCTCATGATAGATACTAACAATATTTTCATCACTATCTAGTGTGAAATTTTGTAGTTTTCCAAAATTCTCTATATGTATTCTTGTAATTTTCATAACGACAAATCATCTCCTCTTAAAGCCTCTATGGACAGAAAACTGATTTGATTTTTTTCGCTTTCTGTTAACTTTTCATCATTGTGAATAAGAGAGAGTAGTTCCGCCTTAAAAGATAACTTTTCAGACTTAAGTTTTTCAAAATCTATTTTTATTTGACTTTCATCGCGAAGTTCAAAATAAAAGTAGACATTTTTAAATCTTTCTTCTATTAAATTAAGATATTTTTCACTATCTTCTTCGTAAAACCCAATTAAAACAACTCTAACAAGGTCATTTTGAGAGATATTTTTAACTTTCTCCTCAATTTCTTTCACGATTTCGTTAAATTTAACTTTTCCCGAGATATCGACTTCGACAATTTGATATCTACGTTTTGAAAATGGCACAAAATAGTGTGACATAGTTTCAGTATCAAGAATTACAAAACCTTTTTCGCCACACTCGTCAAAACCATTTCCTTGGAGTGAGCCAGAGTACACAGCTTTACCTCTCCCAAAGTCCATTGCACTATACGTGTGCAGATGCCCGAGAGCAAGATAGTCCACAAATTCGCCATTTAAAGTTTTAAGATTTATATAATCATTCCCGCGTGATAGCACATCGCCATGAAGCATGACAATATTTTTATTCTCGCTTTTTAGTGCGTGCGTGTTATCAGTTATCACAACCTCTCCAAAATTAAGGCTACCTTTTAAAAAGATAAAATTATCCGGCGTGGAAGATGATGACTTTTCCTCATCATGGTTACCCGGGATATATATTACAGGTTTTGCAAACTCCTCAACATGAGCAAAAAAAGTTTTTTCTATCTTGGCAGATATGTCAGAAGTATGAAACAAGTCGCCGGAAACAAGAACAAGTTGGATATTATTGTCTTTTGCGTATGTAAAAAGGTCGGAGCATAATTTTAACTGCTCAGACAAGACCGTCTTTCTTTGTGAGGAATTAAGTTTTTTATTAATCGCACCAAGGTGCAAATCGGCGGTGTGTAATATTTTCATGACTTGATTATACCATACTTAACCATTTTTACAAACTATTTTGAAATTGGGTATTGACAAATCCCCCCCCCAAGTATAATCAGTGGTGGGAGGAAAACTATATAGAAATAGGTTAACTCACAAAAAACACACCGAAGGTGTGTTTTTTTATTTTTAGATTTCTCCGCTACGCCCTGCGGGCTTCGGTCGAAATGACGCCGCCTAACGGATTGGTTTTACGCCATAGTCTGGGCAAATAAAAAGACACGATTACTCGTGCCTCATTCAACAAAAAAGACAAGTATCTCTACTCGCCTTTCTTGGTTAAATGCTTTTTATAAATTGCTTTTAGTGCTTCAAATTTTTCTTCAGCAACTTGCTTCATCTTAGGAGTCCAAGCCAATCCACCAGGATAAGCTTCTTTCTCTTTTTCTTCAAATGTTTTGTTAAACCCTATTAGATCATTTAACAATTCTTCTTCATCGTCTATAAAATTTTCGGTTTTTAATGTTTCAATAACATTCTTATAGGTTTCCCTAATGCTTTGTTCGTTCATAATGCACTCCATTAACTTTTTTTGCCAATTCTTCTATAGTCAAATGATGAATGTCCCCAAATAGCTCATTATTAACCATTTTGTTTGCTACATAAGCATATGCTTCCTCATACCCATTCCGCACAATCTCTTCGGTTACATCGTTATCTAATCTTAAAACATAAGTATAGTTTCTGTCAACAGTTCTAAGCTCTTTAAGGCTACTACTAGCAATAAAATTTAAATCATCCTTGCTAGGTCCAACTTCGTCGAATGGATGGTTGTGAGTTATAATCGCTCCATTCAGTTCCTCTTCTATAAATGGTCTCGGATCTACGGCTTGTTCATTACCCTCAAAGCCATAAACTTTGCCAGCCTTAGTAAATACAAATGCGTGTTCATTTGGCAGGTCTTTTATGTATTCCTCGGTTGCCTTTATATCGTCATTAAGTGTGTCTTGGTTGTACTTATACTCGAAATAATTTTTGTTGTTATGTTAGTTTCTGAGGCAGGTTATATCAATTTTGCTGTGATGTTACCATTAGTGGAAATATCAACAAGCTTTGTATCCCCCGTGTAGCCATTTACAAGCAGTGGATTTGTAAGATTATCGGTGACAAATTCTATATTTATTTTATTGCTTGTCTTATCATATAATTTCCCTGCATAATCTTTCATGATAAGTTTGAATTTATAGCCACTTTTTACATACAATTTTACATCTCCAGAAGAGGATAGAATGTTTGTTGTTGAATTAGGCTCTTTTAAATAAGTGATACTGATATCTCCGCTTTCGGTGGCAAAGTTGTGCTTGACGATGGTATCATCGGAAATTTTAACATTTATATTACCCTTTTTTGTTTTTATATAACTTGTTTTAGTAAGACCCTTTGTTTCACTGCCTATAACAATGTTTCCACCAGTAGATTCAATATTCGCTTCGCCACCAACCTCATTTATTGTAAGATTACTATCTTTAAGATATGGTAGACTGATATTGCCGCCCACCTTACCAACTGAAAGTTTTGAACGATTTATAATATCCTTCATATTATTGCCAATTAAATCTTTTGTAATAGTGTCAACATTCACTTCTGCGTCTTTGCATACAAGTGAAAGAGAGCCTGTAATTGAAGCGGCTTTAAGTTTTCCATTGCCTAGATTTGCTTCTATTATTCCACCTGTTGAGTTCTTAAGGTCTTTTAATGAAAAGCTTCCATTTTCTGTTACAAGTTTTAATGATGCTGATGACAAAGTGGGATTATCAACTGTGCATCTACCATTTTTAGTAGAAAGGAATAATGAATTAAAATTACTATCTAAATTTTCAGTTAATCTTATGTTTCCGCTTTGAGTGCTTACTGAAAGTTTTTCAATATTAAGTTTAGTATCGACGTCCTTGGCTGTGGTGTTGCCAACAACTACAGAGCCACTTTCTGTTGAAACTACAAATTCAGTATTTTGAAAGTTATATTCACTTGTAAGTGGAAGTTGAATAATTACCTGTGTATTATCTGACAACTTCAAAAAGCCTTGTGGCTCGGTGACATTTATAGTAAGGGTATTATCAAAATATTTTATCTCATGCGAGTGTTTGACGTTATCTTTGCCCGTCGCAAAGCCAAAGGATTTATTTACAAATAAAACTCTATCCTTCTCAACATCAGCCTTTTGAATAAGTACGTTTGATGAGTTTGAATTTATTACTATCTTTTTTGTGTTTGCAAAGTTAAGGTTTAGTCCATTATCTGTTGTGTTTTCTACTGGCAGTTGTGTATTATATGAATAATACTGTAAACCGAGGATTACCCTTTGTGGTAAAAACATCATTGCGATTACCCAAATCACAAACAAACATGCCACAAACAGCAAAAAGAGAAACAGATACATTCCAAAACCTTTTTTTACCTTCTCCTTCTTTGCCATAATTACTCCTTAAGTTAATTTTATCACGCTTTCTATCTAAAATCAATCCAAAATTGCTTTTATTCTTCTAATTCCGCTTGATGAAGATTCCTCTTTTACTATTTTAAAATGATGAAGGTCTTTCGTGTTTTCTGCGTGTGGGCCTCCACAAATTTCTTTGCTGACCTCGCCTATCGTATACACCTTTACTTCGTCACCATATTTATTTGTAAATATGCCAAGAGCTCCACTTTCTTTTGCCTTTTCTACGCTCATAACCTCCATTCTTACTGGTATAGCACGTGAAATTGCGTCATTTACAAAGTCTTCGAGAGTTTTAAGTTCTTCCTCTGTCATTTTATGGTCAAGATTAAAGTCAAAACGTAGCCTTTCAGGGGTGATATTTGAGCCTCTTTGATATACTCCCTCGCCAAACATTTTTCGTAAGCCCGCAAGCATTAAGTGTGTTGCTGTATGAAGAAAGGCACTCTGTTTTGAATTATCTGCAAGACCACCTTTAAACTGACCTGCTGAGGCTTGACGAGATTTTTCTTGATGCTCCTCAAACTTTTCAGCAAAACCTTTTTCGTCAACCGCGTAACCTCGCTCTTTTGCAAGTTCCTTTGTAAGCTCTATAGGAAAACCAAAGGTGTCATAAAGTCTGAAGGCAGCTTTACCAGAAATGATATTTTCTACAACTTCGCCCTCTTTTGCAAACTCTTTATGTCTTTCAATACCTTTGATAGTTTTTTCAAATTCTCTATGACCTTCTTCAAGCGCCTTAGAAAATCTTTCTACCTCTTTGATAAGTTCTTCCTTAATCTTTTCGCCATTTGCTTTAATATCTTGATAGTCTTGTCCATATTCTTTAATATATATATCTGCGATATCTGCGAAGTATTTAGCTTCTAAGCCGATATTTCTTGCACAATTTACGCTTCTGCGAATAAATCTACGAAGAATATATCCCTGCCCCACATTGGAAGGTGTTACACCACGCTCATCACCAAGTATAAAGGTTGAGGAGCGAAGGTGGTCGGTGATAATGCGGTAACTACGTTTAGTGGCGTCGCTTTCTTCATAGCTTTTATCTGCCTTACTTTCTATAAATTCTATCACTCTTCTAAGGCAACCAGTATCATAAACACTTGTTGAGTTGTTAAGTACAAGAACGGCACGCTCTAACCCCATACCCGTGTCGATATTTGGTCGGGCAAGTTTTACCGCACTTTCTCCTGCTTTTTCCACTTTATACTGCATGAAAACATCATTCCAAACCTCTAGGTATTTTCCGCAGTCGCAGGCTGGTGAGCAGGTTTCACAACACTTTGGTTTGCCGGTGTCGATAAACATTTCACTATCCGGCCCACATGGTCCTACTCCGCCGCCTAGTGCCCACCAGTTATTTTCTTTTGGTAGGAAGAATATATTTTCCTTTTTTACCCCGCATCTTTCCCAAGCCGTTGCCGTTTCTTCATCTCTTGGCGCAACCTCGTCGCCAGCAAAAACGCTGACAGCAAGTTTCTCTACTGGAATAGCTAAATACTTTTTACTTGTCAGAAATTCAAAGGAAAGCGCAACCATCTCTTCCTTTGGACAACTGCCTAAATACCAGTTGCCAAGCATTTCAAAAAAAGTAAGATGACTATTATCGCCAACTTCGTCTATATCATTTGTCCTTATACATCTTTGCACATCAAATATTTTATCTCCCGCTGGGTGCTTTTCGCCAAGCAGATATGGCACAAGTGGGTGCATACCAGCAGTGGTGAAAAGCACTGTTGGGTCATTCTCTGGAATGATAGAATACCCCTGCACTTTTTTAAACCCATGTTTCTCAAAAAATTCAAACCATAATTCTTTTAATTGTCTATCTGTTTTCATGTTTTCTCCGTTCTTTATTTTATCACAAGTATTTTAATTTCGCAAGCAATTAATACTTTGTCCATTTTAGATATAAGCCGTTTGGTGGCATGGTTACACCTGCCTTACTTCTATCCTGTTTTTCAAGTGCCTCTTTAGCACTTTTTTCGGTAAGTTTGCCCCTGCCTATATCTATAAGAGTGCCGACAAGTATCCTAACCATATTATATAAAAAGCCACTGCCTTCCACTTCAAAGGATAGCATATCCTTCTTTTTCGTTATCCTAATGTCATAAATGGTACGCGTATAATCACTTACTGTGGCTGATGAAGAGCAATACCCCTGAAAGTTGTGTGTGCCAACAAACATCTTTGCCGCCCTAATCATTTTATCAACATCTAAAGGATTTTTAACCCACCCCTCATAGCGTGAACTTAAACATCTTTTTGTCTTTCCTGTGTACACCCTATATTCATAACATTTCCGTTTGATAGAAAATCGAGCATGAAAATCACTATCTACTTCAACCGCTTTTTTTATTGCAATATCCTCTGGTAGCAGACTATTAAGTACATCTGCAAGGCGGGAGACTGGAATAGGAAGAGCCATATCAAAATGTGCTGTTTGCCCCAGCGCATGGACACCGGCGTCCGTTCTTCCACTAGCAAAAACTTCACACTCGCCGTCTAAAACTATGGAAAGTGCCTTTTCAACTTCCCCCTGCACAGTACGAAAACCTTCCTGCTTTTGCCAACCATAAAATCCACTGCCATCATATTGAATTGTAAGACATATTCTTTTCATAACTAAAGTATATATAATTTTATTTAAAAAAACAAATAAAACTATAATAAAAACCTCAATTTCCTTTGACTATACATAAGCAAAGGCGGTATACTTTCGTTAGGAGTTTTTATGAAAAAAATTATTGTTGACGGTTGTAGTGCCGTCGCTCAGGTAGCATATAAATGTAGTGAAATTATTCCTATTTACCCAATTACACCTTCTACACCTATGGCTGAATACGCCAGTGCAATTAATGCAAAGGGCGAAAAGAACATCTTTGGCGAAAGTGTGAAAATGATAGAAATGCAAAGTGAAGCTGGCGTTGCCGGCACCCTTCATGGTGCCCTTCTTTCTGGCGGGCTTTCCACCACCTTTACGGCAAGCCAAGGCCTGCTGCTTATGATTCCTAATTTATACAAAATTGTTGCCGAGTCTTTGCCTGCGGTTATTCACGTAGCATCTCGCAGTGTGGCAAGTCACGCACTTAATATCTTTGGTGACCATAGCGATGTAATGGCAACCCGTATGACTGGGGTTACTATGCTGGCTTCAAGTAGCGTTCAAGAGTGTCATGATATGGCGTTTTGCTCTCATCTGCTTGCACTAAAGTCATCTAACCCCGTACTACACTTCTTTGACGGCTTTAGAATTAGCCATGAAATACAGAAAATTGAGGGGCTTGAAGATAATGAAATTAAAAGTCTATTTACAAAGGAATTAGTTGAAAAGGCAGATTTTAAAATTAACGCCCTTTCCCCAGACCACCCTTCACAGTTTGGCACGGCACAAAATCCCGATGTGTTTTTCCAAAATAGAGAGGCAAGTGCAGGTAAATTCAAACAAATTCCAAGTTGTTTGGAAAATATTTTTGCGGACTTTAAAAAATTGACTGGCAGGCAGTACCATACTTTTGAATACTATGGTAATCCAAATGCGACAAAAGTAATAGTCTCTATTGGAAGCAGCAATGAAGTTATCAAGGAATACATTAAAAACAGCAACATTCATGACACCGGCGTAATTAATGTTAGACTTTACCGCCCATTTGACGAAAAGACCTTTCTTTCTGCACTGCCAGCCCGAATTAGAAGAATTTGCGTGCTGGATAGAACAAAAGAAGATGGTGCAAATGAGCCTCTTTCACTTGACGTGACAAATGTTATTCTTAAAAATAAGTTAAACATTGAAATTATTAGTGGTAGATATGGACTTGGCGGAAAAGATTTTACTCCTGCCTGCGTAAAAGCAATTATTGACAACCTTTCACAAGCAAAACCTAAAAACGATTTCACGGTGGGAATTAATGACGATTTGAATTTTTCCTCACTTCCACTAACAAAACCTTCCCTGAATTTAGGCGACAAGGAAATAAAAATATATGGACTTGGAAGTGACGGCTCGGTTTCTGCAAGCAAATCCACCATCAAAATTTTAGGCGAAAGTTTTAACAAATATGTACAAGGATATTTTGAATACGATTCTAAAAAATCTGGAAGCATGACAATTTCACACCTTAGAATAAGCGATAACCCTATTCTTAGTCATTATCTTCTTGAAGAGTGCGATGTGATTTCTATTGGCAATTTTTCTTTTGTACACAAATATGACTGTCTTAAGGGGCTGAAGCCTAATGGTGTTGTAATTATTAATTCTATTTTTGACGGAAAGGAAATTGACAAGGTTTTACCAGAAAATTATGTACGTACCCTTCAAGAAAAACATGCCCGACTTTTCCTCATTAACGGCCACAAAATTGCGAATAAGAACGGACTTGGAGAAAAAATTAACATTATTATGCAAACAGCTTTATTCTGCGCAACACGTCTGCTTGAAAAAGATGATGCTGTGCGTATGATGAGCGAGCAAATTAAAAAGACCTTTGCAAGAAAGGGGCAAGATGTAATCAACAAAAATCTAAACGCTATGGCGGACTCACTTGACGCGATTATAGAAGTAAATCCTTATACCCTTCATGGCGTTAAAAATAAGCACATTGATACCGGCAGTGGCAGGTATTACGAAGATATATTTAAGCCGATTTCAAACCTAGAAGGCAATAATATACCCGTTTCTAAATTTAGTCCAAATGGTTGCGTGCCTACTGACACCTCTAAATTTGAAAAGCGTAACATTGCTTCACGGCTGCCTAAATGGATTAAAGATAACTGTATTCAGTGTGGGCAATGCGTGCTTGCTTGCCCTCATTCAGCACTTCGTGCTGTACTTGTAGAAGATACCGCTTGCGAAAACAAAGATATCTTCAAAGCGGCATTAGGGATTAAGAACGCACTTTACAAAATTCAGCTCTCCCCTGAGGACTGTACCGGCTGTGGCGTTTGTGCAAAGACCTGCCCTGCTATTAACAAGGCACTTCAGATGTTTGAAGCCGAGGACATTTTGGAAGAAGAGCGAAATAATTACCGCATTACACAAAACTTACCTAAGCTTAAACAAACATTATTTAGCGATAACTTCCCTAAAGGTTGTCAATTTAACGAAAGTTATTTCGAGTTCCCAGACGCTTGTGCGGGCTGTGGAGAGACTCCATATATCAAGCTTGCCTCTATGTTGTTTGGAGAAAAAATGCTAATCGCGAATGCGACTGGCTGTTCCAGTATTTATGCAGGCTCTTACCCTTCCTGTCCATTTACTAAAAATAGCGAGGGAAAAGGACCTGCTTGGGCAAACAGTCTGTTTGAAGATAATGCTGAGTTTGGACTTGGTTTGAAACTAGGCAGTCAATACAACTCGGCTTCTGAAAAAAGCGTTTGGATAATTGGCGGAGATGGCTGGGCATACGATATAGGTTTTGGAGGGCTTGACCATGTGCTTGCAAGCGGTGAAAATGTTAACATTTTAGTCCTCGACAATGAATCCTACTCCAATACTGGGGGACAAAGTAGTAAATCTACACCTATGGGAGCAAGCGTCAAGCTTAATGACGGCGGAAAAAACACCCACAAGAAAAATCTTGGAAGAATTGCAATGAGTTATCCAAATGTTTATGTTGCCGAGGTGGCTATTGGTGCTGATATGACGCAGTGCATTCGTGCTTTTAAAGAAGCAGAAGCACATAATGGACCAAGTCTTATACTTGCTTACTCCACCTGCGTAAATCAAGGTTTTAATATGGAAAATAGTTTACTTGAAATGAAGAAAGCAGTTGAATGCGGATACTGGCCACTGTACAGATATAACCCAAGCGAAGATAAGCTTTATCTTGAAAGTGAACTTGACGCAGATAAATACTTTGATTTCCTTCGTAGCGAACGTAGATACGCCATTACACTAGAAAATGAAGGTAAAAAACACCTACTTGAAGAAAACAAACAATTTGCTATTGAACGATATGAAGATTTGAAAAAAGAGGTTTAACCTCTTTTTTTCGTCTTAAAGGCTGTTTAACTTTGTACAGAATAACCTTGCCCTGTAAGATAGTCATATACTTCTTGCGAGCTTGTGAAGCCACCGATATGGT
>CANBAX010000023.1 GCA_947366645.1 uncultured Clostridia bacterium | reverse complement strand
GGAATTTCCAGCCCGTCTTTGTTGGAAGGGTTATGCTTGGCATGGCTGCATCAAAAGTGGCTGTTACACTTGTACTTCCGCCGCTGCCTCCGTTTGGATTGAGGGTTACTGTGAATTTAAATACGATATTATTTATTGCAGCAGTTACGCTATTTCCCGCTGCATCATAGGCATATACATGGGTGATGTATGGTCCATATTCATTTTTATGTTCTGAACATGAAACAAAATATCTCCAATTATATGTCGCTCCGTTCACCGTCCATGAACCGCTTGTCCCTTCATGCCAGATTAAATCATCTTGCCCAGCATTATTCGTCCATGTCGGGAACTGGACTCGTGACACACTTTCATTATCTGTAACATAGGCATAGACATAAAAACCTGTACTACCATTCTGTGACCATGTTGTTCGGTGTATCACTGGTGCGGTTGCATCAGTCCACTGGGCCTGCAAAAATACATCTCCACCACTTGTTGTGGAAAGATTTGTATAATATATTGCAGTTGGTTTGGTCGCAAGGCTTGTCCACGAAGTTGTTACCGATGATGATGAAGTACCATATTTTGCTGTTGATGTGTCAAAACTTGTTCCTGATGGCACTGACCAACCTGCAAATGTGTAGCCTGTTTTGGTTGGATTTGATATTTGAACTACACTGTCATAGGTCGCACTACTAGGATGATAGGTGCCATAACTGCCACTATTTAAATTATAAGTTATGGTGTAGTTAATTGGTGTCCAGCGAGCATAAAGTGTTGTATTACTTGTTTTATCCCACACCCGAGCACTTGCACCAGTCGAGGTATAGTACTGTGTACCGCCTGTTGATGCACTAGTGTCATAATAGCCTTCGAATGTATATCCATCGCGTGTTGGCATGGTGGCAGATGGCATTGCACTATTGTAAGTAGCACTTACGCTGGAAGTACCACCACTAGGAGTTGAGGAACCACTTCCCTTATTGCTATTTAAGGTGACTGTATATTTATTTGCTTTCCAGTTGGCTTTCATCGTTACTGTACCATTGTTTGTTGATGTCAAATTTTTAAAATATGTTGACTTAACCTTTGTGGAGGCGTTTGACCAAGAACTCATGGACGAACTTGTGCCGTGCTGAGCATAAGAGGTGCTTAACCCACTCGCCGTCCAACCCGCAAATGTATAGCCCGTCCTTGTTGAAGGATTTGGTATATAAACTGATTTATCATAGGTTGCACTTGTTGGCCCCGAACATGTTGTACCTTGTAGATTAGAATAACTTATATTATATTTATTTGTTTGCATTATTGCAATGGCGTCCCAGCCACCAGCGACATCTCCCAACCATTCGTTACTACCAGAATAATGGTAATTTGTACTTATTGTATTATTTACTATGTAACCAATGAAACTAGAATCATAAAACGTTCTTGTAGATATTGACGAGTTGTAATTATTTATATACCCTATTGCAATACCATGATAGCTGTACCCCGCCTTTGAAGGCATTCTTGCCCATATTCGCGCAGTATTATTTTGCAAAGAAACGCTTGTTGAATAACTTGTAGAAGTTGTATAAAAAGAAGATGGTATACTATCCATGTTTACACTACTAGACCAAGGAATTAGACTTATGCCATAGCCAGACCCCCAGTTATAGGTTTTTATTGCCCCGGAATCTGGGTCTCTAAGCATTGTATATCCATAAAAAGTACCACTCATACCGGCATCTGTATTATCCTCGTTTGGTGGAATTACATCTTCTTTATCTGAATAATCAGGAGTTAAAAAAGTATTGTTTGGAAGTGTTGTAAGTAAAACTCCAGACAATAGAGTTATCATTAAAATAAGGGTTGTTATTCCCCACTTTTTAAACATTTTCATATATTTATTATACGCAAATTTTGCGTAATAACAAAACGATTTGATATATTTTGTCAAATAATTGAATTTTTAATACCAAAAAAAAGAGGTTTCAACCTCTTTTGTGCCTTAGGCGTTTTTTTGAATAATAGATTTCTCCACTGCGGGCTACGCCCTTCGGTCGAAATGACAGTGCCTTAGGCACTGTCTTAATGTTTGTGCGAAGCCGCGGGTTATAAAAGTGCATATTTATGCACGCCGAAAAACTTCTTCTTTATTATTTGATTGCCTGTGGTGAGGCGTTCACTTTCCGGTATCTTTTTGCTCTGCATTGGCAGTATTTTAAGCCCGAAATCTACTGCGATAGTTGTATCATCGCCAACTGAAACGAATATTACACTATCCTTTCCTTCAAAATTTATATATCGAAGCCCCTTTCTATACCTTTGCGATACAGATAACGAGGAAACATTAAGGCGTTTAATATATCCATTTTCGGTTACGACAATGGCAGAATTAAATTCAAGTTGGCTTGCAAATACAACAAAGTCACCTTCCTCCATATTTATACCTTTTACCCCACCTGAAATTCGGCCTTGAGTTGGAACATCGCTTTTTTCAAAATTAAGGCAATTTCCTTGAGCGGTCATCATAAGAACGCTCTTGCCTTGTTTTTCAAGTTGAACACCTATTACGCTGTCGCCCGCCCCAAGTTTCATGACTTGATAGAAGGATTTTGTTGTGATGCAGTCCTTTACACTACTCTTTTTAATCATACCTTGTTTTGTATAGAATAGTAAATTCCCTTCAGGGTTTGCTTTCATAAAGGTGACAACATATTCATCTTTTGCCACACCACTATCGATAGTATTTGCCGTTACACCTTTATCACGCCATTTACATTCCTTGATTTTATCACAGGTTACCTTCAGGCAGTTACCTTTATTAGTAAACATGAGTAGTGTATCCTTGCCTGATGCCATTTCTATTTTATAATGCACATCGGTAATTGTTGAGGTATCATTTAAAGCCTTATTAGACATTGAATAATTTTTGGCTGTTACCTTCTTTATTGTATTGCCACTGCTTAGTGCTACGACGTAGCCTTGACTATCCTCTTCTTCCTTTTTCTCTTCAAGTTTTATTTCGCCATTCTTTAAAATGTGAGTACGGCGTGGTGAATTGTAATTTCTTTTAATCTCAAGAAGTTCTTTCTTAACAACATCATATTGAGCCGCCTTAGAAGCAAGTATTCTCTCAAACTCAGCAATTTTCTTCTTAAGTTCGTTAAGTTCGGCTTCAAGTTTTTCAACTTCTAGATTTACAAGTCTTGCAAGACGCATATCTAAGATGGCCTGCGTCTGTTTATCACTTAATTTAAACCTTTCTTTAAGTCTTTGCTTTGCTTCTGTAACATTGGCAGAGGTTTTGATAATTTTTATTACTGCGTCTATGTTTTTAATTGCAACAAGAAGACCTTCTACAATATGAGCACGCTCTTTTGCCATATTAAGCTCAAATTTCGTTCTTCTTACTATGACTTCTCTTTGATAGTGCGCATAATAAGAAATTATATCAATTAGCCCCATAAGTTTTGGCTTACCATCTGCTATCGCAACCATATTTATAGCAAAAGACTGTTGAAGATTTGTGGATTTATAAAGAACCTCCAAAATCTTTTTAGGCTTTGCGTCCTTCTTCAACTTGATTACCGCTCTGATATTTTTATCGCTTTCATCTAAAATATCAGCTATATCCCCTAATTTGTCTTTATTTTGCTCCTTCAAATCTGCTATTTTTTGAAGAAGTTGTGCTTTATTTACTTGATAAGGTAGTTCTGTTATTACAATGCTGGTTTTACCATTTACCGTTTCAAGGTTTACCTTACCACGCATCATGATTTTGCCTTTACCCGTTTTATATGCCTGCTCTAAGCTATCATCAAAATATATTTCGCCGCCTGTTGGAAAATCTGGCCCCTTTATATATTTCATCATCTCGGAAAGGGTTATTCTTGGATTATCTATATACGCGATTACGCCGTCTATAGTTTCCCCTAAGTTATGTGGCGGTATATTAGTTGCGACACCTACCGCAATTCCTGAGGCACCATTGACAAGAAGGTTTGGAAAACGACCGGTAAGCATATCAGGCTCTTTGAGAGTATCATCAAAGTTATAACTCCATCGCACGGTATCTTTATCAAGGTCTTTAAGTAGTTCTAATGCTAGTGGCGTCATTTTCGCTTCAGTATAACGCATAGCTGCTGGACTATCGCCATCTATTGAACCGAAGTTTCCTTGTCCATCTACAAGCGGCATACGCATACTGAAATTTTGTGCCATACGACACATGGCGTCATATACAGAAGTATCGCCATGAGGGTGATATTTTCCTAAGCAGTCACCCACAAGTCTTGCACTTTTACGATAACCTTTATCTGGTTGCATACCCAGTTCTAGCATGGTGTAAAGTATCCTTCTTTGTACCGGTTTAAGTCCGTCTTCAACCCTTGGCAAAGCCCTATCCATAACTACACATTCCGTGTATGGTATCATGGAATCATGAAGCACCTGCTCGATAGAACGAAAGATTATACCTTGATTATTATCGCCGCCTTCCCCGACTTCTTCCTTCTCTACATCTGGAAGTCCATTCATCTTTTCTTGTATCATTTTTTCTTTTTCTTCTTGCACAATTTACCTCGCATATTTTTTAGATTATAGATTTCTCCGCTACATCGTCACAACTCATGCTGATACTCGCATTGTAAAAGCAATGCTTGCCTGACGCATGGTTGCTCCTCTTCCCACAAATGCTGCTGCATTTGCGGGAGCCCTGTGCTTTGGTCGAAATGACTGGTGGGTTATTTTTTAAAGTTTTTATAAAACTCATCTTCTTTATCAAAATTAGCGTGCATTGAAATATATGCTTTACGAGCATCTATATCATCTCCCATCCATGTGGTTACCATTTTCTCTGCCTCGGCAGCGTCCTCTATACTTACCTGTATCAGCATTCTTTTATCTGGGTCCATGGTGGTGTCCCAAAGTTGGTCGGGATTCATCTCGCCAAGTCCTTTATATCTTTGAAGGTCATAACCCTTTCCCGCCCT
Source organism: uncultured Clostridia bacterium (assembly GCA_947366645.1). GTDB lineage: Bacteria > Bacillota > Clostridia > Christensenellales > UBA1242 > Caccovivens. The sequence goes on along the minus strand of CANBAX010000023.1, from coordinate 5,433 downwards.
TGCTATCGCATCAGGGAGTTCATTATCTGAATAAACATATTCTACAAAATCCTTCTTTGAAACCTTATATAACGGTGGAAGACCTATATATACATGACCGTCATTTATAAGTTCTTTCATATATCTATAGAAGAATGTAAGAAGAATTGCACGAATATGTGCTCCGTCTTGGTCAGCATCTGAAAGTATGATGACTTTATTATACCTTAAACTTGTTAGGTCAATATCCTCGCCTATGCCAGTATTTAATGCACTTATTATCGTCCTTATCTCTTCATTGGCAAGGACTTGGTCTATCCTCTTTTTTTCCGCATTAAGTGGTTTTCCGCGTAGTGGCAAAATTGCCTGAAAACGTCTATCTCTACCCTGTTTTGCACTGCCGCCGGCGGAATCTCCTTCCACGATAAATAGTTCGCTAAGTTCTCGATTTCGTGAGGTGGCTGCTGCGAGTTTTCCTACCAGATTAAAATTTTCAGCATTATTCTTTGCACGAGTAAGCTCTTTCGCCTTTTTTGCGGCCTCTCTTACCTTTGCCGCACCCTTAGCTTTATTTATAATAACTTCGGCTATCGCACCGGTTTTCTTATCTTCAAAAAACTTACTAAGTTCTTTTATAGTTAAGTTCTCAACAAAGGTTTTAGCCTCAGGATTTCCAAGTTTTGTCTTGGTTTGTCCTTCAAACTGGACATTATTCATCTTGATATTAAGTACTACCGTGATGCCCTCTCGAAAATCTTCGCCAAGTAGGTTTGCTTCCTTTTCCTTTAGAAAATTATTGGAGCGAGCGTAATCATTCATAACTTTTGTGAATGCACTTTTGAAGCCTGTTTCATGAGTGCCACCCTCTATCGTCGGAATGTTATTCACAAAGGAAAACGCATTTTCAGTATAGGAGTCTGTATATGTGAACGCTACTTCAAGGTCAAAGTTTTTATCTTCGCCATGGAAAAATACCGGTTTTGGTAGAAGTTTTGTCTTTCCTTCTACAAGATAGTTTACATAATCAGCAATTCCGCCTTCATAGTGATAGCTTTCTTCTAAATGCTCTCTTTCATCGACTACGGCAATTCTCAGTCCCTTATTTAAAAAGGCAAGTTCTTTCGCCCTTCTGGAAATGTTTTCATAATTAAAGGTCAAGGCGCCAAACATTTCACTATCAGGAAGGAAGGTAACCTTTGTACCGGTTTTCTTTGTGGTGCCCACCTGTTTTAAAGGTGCTATCGGCACGCCGCTATGCATTTTGCCGGCCTCATCTACAAAAGAATGGAATTTTATCTCATATTCCTTACCGCCTTTATACACAGTAACATTACACCATTTGGAAAGCGCATTCGTGACAGAAGCACCTACCCCGTGTAACCCGCCGGAAAACTTGTAGTTTGAATTATTAAACTTTCCACCTGCGTGGAGAGTGGTATAAACAACCTCGACCCCACTTTTATGAAGAGTTGGGTGATTATCGACAGGAATACCCCTACCGTTATCCTCAACAGTGGCACTGCCGTCGGTATTTAAGGTTATTGTAATCGTATCGCCATAACCATTTGAAATTTCATCTATTGCATTATCAACTATCTCCCAAAGAAGATGATGCATACCTTTAGAACCTGTTGTGCCGATGTACATACCTGGGCGAAGCCTTACCGCGTCCAGCCCTTCAAGCACAACAATGTCTTTTGAATCATATGTTTTTTCAGCCATATCTACCCCTTATTCCTTTTTATTTTACCATAAAAAAACAAATTCATAAAACATTTTAAACCATTTTCTTAATTCTTAAATAAAATATATTGTAGACTTTATTTCAATTTATCGGTGCATAAATATACGTTTATTTGCATAGTTATTTATATATAAATTTTTGCAAATTACATACACTACTATCAAGGAGAAATGAATGAAAAAAATAGTTTTAACTGGCGGTGGCACTGCTGGACATATTTATCCCGCACTTGCGGTAAGAGAGCGACTTGGTAAAGATTATGAGGTGCATTTTATTGGCGGGAGTGGTATGGAAAAGAATATTCTTGCTAACGAGAAAAATATCATCTTTCATGAAATAAGTGCTGTCAAACTTGAAAGAAAACTTACACCTAAAAATTTTCTTATACCTTTCAAACTTTTTAAATCTATTGATGAAGCAAAAAAAGTGCTAGCTGAAATTAAACCTGATGTCATTTTCTCAAAAGGCGGGTTTGTTTCTGTACCCACTGTTATTGCTGGAAGGAAACTGAAGATACCTATCATTAGTCATGAAAGCGATTTAAGTATGGGGCTTGCAAACAAAATCATTTTAAGAGAATGTGACTATATGTGTACATCTTTTAAATCGACTTGTAAAAACAACAAAAAGTGTGTCTATACCGGTCAGCCTATAAGAAAAAAAGTGTTTAATGGGGATAGAACAAGTATTGAAAACTCCATACCTTCTTTTGATAAAAACAAACCCAACCTTCTTGTTATCGGTGGGTCACTTGGAGCAAAATTTATAAATGACAAAGTATGGAAAAATTTAGACGCTTTAACAAACAAATTTAATGTTGTACATATTACAGGCAAGCAAGCAAAGGAAAAACATAGTGCATCGTGTTATCGTCAAGTTAACTATGCAGAAAATATTGGAGATTATCTTGCCTATGCCGACATTGTTTTATCGAGAGCAGGCTCGGGTGCGATAAATGAGTTTTTAGCGCTTAAGATACCCATGTTGTTACTTCCGCTTTCAAAGAAATGTTCTCGCGGTGACCAGATAGAAAATGCTAAACTTTTCACAAAACTTGGTTTTGCCGATATGCTGGAGGAGGAAAAGTTTGAGGACAAAATATTTATTGCAAAGCTGCAAAGAGTATACTTAAATTCAGAAAATTTTAAGCAAAACATGAAAAAAATGCAAAATTTCGATGCTTGCGATAAAATTATTGAATTAATTAATAAAATACAAAAATAAAAATGAGGAATGTTTTCCTCATTTTTTATTTTAATTTAGGATAGCCAAAACCTTCAAGATTTTTATTAAATGTAATTGCCTTGCAATTTGAAAGCAAAATTTTTTTGATTTCGTCAGGTTTTAAGTTACTATTTTCCTCCCTTAACAGTGCCACAAGCCCTGCTATCATGGGTGTGGCTACACTGGTGCCACTTAGGTTTGTATATGACTTTTTTAATCCACATGAAATTATGTCTACAGAAGGAGCGATAAGGTCTGGCTTATATCTTTGAAAGGCAGGTCCTCTGGAAGAAAAGTTTGCTATTTCAAAATAATCTTCATTATAGCTTTCATCATCGAGGCGGTTATCATCAAAGCCACCCACCGTGATTATTCTTCCACTCACCCCTGGGCTTTTTATGGTTTGAAACTCTGGCCCGCTGTTACCAGCAGCGGCAACAACTACTACACCACTTTGCCATAGCGCTTCTGCACCGCTCATAATTGGGTCATTGAAGCCCAGAGGTTCGCTTCCGAAACTCATACAAACTATATCAATTCCATACTCTTTATGATTTTCGTATACCCACTCCATTGCATCAAGTATTCTATCTGCTGTCGCTTCGCCATCACCATTTAAGGCTTTAAGGGAAATTATTTTTGCTTGCGGTGCTATTCCAGAAAACTTACCGCCACTCATACTGCCATTACCGGTACATACGCCACTGACAAAAGTGCCGTGTCCATTATCATCATAGGCAAACTTTTTTCCGCTTACAAAATCTTCAAAGTGGATTATTCTTTTTTCTCCAAGCATAAAATCCATGTGTGAAGATATACCAGTATCGATAAAAGCTATGGTGGAATTTTTACCACTTAAGTTTTTATCTGCTACGTTAAGAACCTTCTTTGCAACATTCATAAGCACGCAAGCCGAAGAAATTGAATATATAAACTCCACCTGCGTGAGTGAGGAAAGAGAGCCTAACTCTTTTTTATTTACCTCAATTCTAAATGACTTAATGAATAAATATTCATGCAAGATATGTATTTTTTTCTTTTGTAGATAATTCTTTAATCTTTGATAATCATACGCCTTTACAATGCACTCTATGTTTTTATTTTCGTTTAAGGCGTCCACAACTATAAGTAAACTTTTGTCTATTTTTTCTTTTCTCATTTTAGTCTTTCCAAAATACTTTTCATTTTTTCAAAGTTCTCTTTAGGCATATACATACTTAAAGAATTAAGGGTGGAAGATAATTTTTCATAATCAAATGTTCCCTCCTGCTTTTGACGAGTGGTTTCCTCAAACAGCTTTCGGGTTAAATCATCTTGTGATAAATCTTTAAGGTCATTATATTGCCCCATAAGGTCTTCTTGTTTTTTGTCTTCCTTATTGTTTTGTTTGAAATCAGATATCTTCATATTCACCTCTAATTTAATATATGGCGTCACATTCAAAAAAGTTGCACTATATTTACAAAAATAGAATATATATTAAATATGGAAAACAACATGATGGAACTTTTTAGCAAATTACTTATGGGAGGCTTTTCGCAACCACAAAGTTTTTCACAACCTCAGAATTCCTATTACCCCAGTTCTTCCTACCCTAACGCGCCATATGGGAATAATACTGCAAACACGCAGGGCTTTGACAATTCCTCGATGATGCCTTTACTTTTATCTTTAATGGGAGGTGGCGGAGTTTCCTCACTAACAAAAGGACTTCCTGAGCCTTTTGCCGCACTTCTTTCACAACAAACAAAAAGTTCACCGCAAAGCGGTGAACAACATGAAAAGAACATTCCTCATGACGAAATTATATTATAACTCTTCTTTTAAAGCGTCTAGGTTATCTGATACCGAACCATTTTTAAAATAAATATTTCTTTTGCATAGTTTTTGTGCGATTTCAGGTTTTGTTGTGGCAACTATTAAAGTTGTCTTTTTTCCCTTTAATTTTTTGATTAAATTTATTACGACTTCCATGGTTGGCTGGGAAATATGGTCAAATATATTATCCACCATGAGTAAATCAAGTTCCCTCATTGACAGACGTATAAAAGACAATACATATTTTTCCTCTAACGAAAGAAATTTTACCTTCGTATCTTTAATTTTTTCAATAGCATATTCGATTATGAGTTTATTGATTTTATTCTCTATTTCAGCCTCATCAAGTCCACGACTTTTTAAAATGTATTTTAAATTCTCATACACCGTTTTCTTCTCAAGAAAAACCGGCGAGGCTGGAATATACCCTGCATTTATATCTGTTTTATAGTTAAGTTTATTAAGGGGAATATCTTTAATATATATTTCGCCCTTGGTTGGTTTCTCGAGTTTAGAAAGCACTCGTAAAAGCGTAGTTTTCCCGCTTTCATCTTCGCCTATAAATGCGACACTTTCCCCCTCGGAAATATCAATATTAACATTATATAATGCAAAATATTCCCTTGTATATTTTAAATATAAGTTTTCAACTTGAAGCATAACTCTCC
>CANBAX010000022.1 GCA_947366645.1 uncultured Clostridia bacterium | reverse complement strand
CTCTTCCGATCTTCTGGGTCACCTATCACAGCATAGTATATAACAAGTCCTAACGCGGCAAGGGCTATGGCTGACATAAAGCAGAGGTTTACTATTCTAAAAACTTTTTGATTTTTAGGTAGGTCTTTAAATTTTGTCATCTTTCTCATAGATTTTTTAACTCCAAATTCAATTTCTTCAAAAGTTCTTTATTCTTTTCAAGTTTTTCATTTTCTTTATCTACAAGTGCTTTAGGGGCTTTGCTTATAAAGCCAGCGTTCGCAAGCATTTTCTCGGAGCGTATAATTTCAAATTTAACCGAGTCTATCTCTTTATTTAGTCGCGTCTTTTCCTTCTCTGTATCCCGTGAAATTGGAATATATACATTAGCAATTTCACTAATTACCTTTACGCACTCCTGTTTTGGCGCTTCCATTACTATTTCTGTACCAAACCCGAGTTTTACTATATCATTTAAACTTTCTTTAATAAGTTTTTCGTCTGATAAAATTTGCATATGAAGTTTTGTACGCATATTATCTGGCATTTGAAATTGTGAACGCACCGCCCTTATCTGTTTTACTAAATTTATTACCTTTTCATAATCATTTTTTAGTCCCCTTACCTCCACCTTTTTTGGATAGGCTGAAAACATAATTGTTTCATCATGTACAGGAAGATTTTGATAAATATACTCAGTGACAAATGGTATGAATGGATGGAAAAGTTTTAAGAGATTTGTATAAACATAAAGTAGTACATTTTGTGTTGCAGTCCTTTTTTCTTCATTATTTCCATACAAGTCATTTTTTGCGCCCTCTAAGTACCAGTCACAGAATTTAGAGGTTGTGAACTCTATAAGATTTGACACTGTCACACCAAGTGAATATTTATCTATATTTTTTGTAACCGATTTTATGAGTTTATCTAGATTTGAAAGTATCCATTTATCTCTTTGTTGAAGTTTAAGTTTTGAAAGCGGAATTACTTGTATTCCCTCCACATTCTGAAGCACAAACTTGCCCGCATTATATAGTTTATTGATGAAAATTTTTGCTTCTTTTGCCTTATCTTCACTATATTTTAAATCTGTACCCATACTCATGCCGCTGACAAGAGATAGTCTTAAACTGTCTGCACCATATTTCTCAACCATTTCTATTGGGTCTATTCCATTACCGAGATGCTTTGACATTTTCATGCCCTTAGCGTCCCTTACTATCCCATTTATTACTACCTTTTTAAATGGCACTTTCTTCATAAATTCAAGTCCAGAAAATACCATTTTGGATACCCAGAAAGTGATGATGTCTTGTGCGGTAACAAGTGTTGAAGTTGGGTAATAATATGCCAAATCTTCTGTTTTATCAGGATAGCCAAGTACTGAAAAAGGCCAAAGGGCAGAAGAAAACCATGTGTCAAGCACATCAGTTTCTTGTGCAAAACGCCTATTATGACATCTTGGACACTGGTCTGGGGTGTTCTCGCTTGCGAATGTATGTTCACAGGCTTGGCAGTTGTATACTGGCAGTCTATGCCCCAGCCAAATTTGCCTTGATATACACCAGTCCTGACTATGTTCTAGCCAATTTAGATAAGTCTTTTCAAAGCGTTTTGGCACAAACTTTATCTCGCCTTTCTTTACAGCCTCGATAGCAGGCTTAACAAGGTCGTTCATCTTTACAAACCACTGAGTAGATATTTTTGGTTCGGTAAACGACCCACATCTATCGCAGGTGCCTACTTGGTTTTTATACTTTTCCACCTTTACAAGATATCCACCCTCTTTTAGCGCCTTCTCTATCTCAGGGCGAGCTTTTATTCTATCCATGCCCTCGAATTTGCCGGCTATTTCCATGAGTTTGCCCTCATCATCTATACAAGTGACAATATCAAGGTTATGTCGAAGCCCGACCTCATAATCATTTGGGTCGTGGGCTGGTGTGATTTTTACCGCACCTGTTCCAAAGCCCATTTCACAATATTCATCGCCGATAAGTTTTATCTTCTTTCCAACTAAAGGAAGTATTAAATCTTTACCTATCTTATCTTGATACCTTTTATCATTTGGATTTACTGCAACTGCAGTATCTCCAAATATTGTTTCTGGGCGGGTTGTTGCAACAGTTACATAGCCGCTACCATCAGCAAATGGATAGCGTATATGCCATAACGAAGTCACTTGGTCGATATGGACATTTTCATTATCACTTATACTTGTATGGCAATGTGGGCAGTAATTTACCACCCTCTTGCCTTTATATATAAGCCCACGATTAAAATAATCAACAAAAACATGTCTTACAGCCCTTGAAAGATTTTCATTCATTGTGAAGGCAAGTCTTTCCCAGTCACATGACAAACCAATAGACTTAAACTGGTCTATTATTGTATTTCCATAATCTTTATACCACTGTTCGCCTATCTGAAGAAACTTCTCTCGTCCCACCTCATCTTTTGTCAGATTTTGTTTGGCAAGGTGTTTTACTATCATCTCCTCAGTGGCAAGTGCCGCATGGTCGGTGCCTGGAACCCATAACGCGTTATACCCCTGCATTCTCTTTGTTCTAATAAGCACATCTTGTATTGTAGTATTAAGTGCATGGCCAACATGAGCCTTACCTGTTACATTTGGCGGTGGCATTACTATAGTGTAACTTTCCCTCTCATCTGGCGTTGGCGAAAAATATCTCTTTTCAAGCCATTTACTATATATTTTCTTCTCAAATTCTTGTGGGTTGTATGTCTTTTCCATTTTTTCTCCGCTTAATAGATTAAGTATATATTTTTACTTTAAAAAAAGCAAGCAATTATTAAGACAGATAATACTTAGAAATTAGAAAATTTTAGATTTCTCCGCTGCGGTCGAAATGACAGTGGCGGGAGTTGTCGAAGTGAAAATGTAAAGAAAATAGATTTCTCCGCTGCGGTTAGCATAAAAAATCTTGTTTGAAATGCCAAAAAAGATTAAATATTAATAGCCTAAGTTAATGTGTGTATTATCCAGTCAGTCATATTTAAGAATTAACACCAAATTGTCTAGATATACAAGACAGCATTTTTACTTTTATGTAGTATAACTGTTTTAGGAGGTCGTAATGACAATAGTGGAAGCTGTATCAGATAAATTAGGAAGAAAAATGAGTGAACGAGGTTGGAGCATATACAAACTTTCTAGACTTTCAGGCATTACTCCAAACGGAATTCAGAGTATTTTACATAAAGAATATAAAGATATTAAACTTTCTACCATTATAATTTTGGCTTATAGTTTGGATATGACAATATCTGAATTTTTAAGCGATAATAACTTTTTATATGAAAATTTAGAACTATACAGATAACAATAAAAAACGTATACATGAGATTTCTCCGCTGCACTACGTTCCGGTCGAAATGACAAGAGGTGAAAACAGGCTTCGGTCGAAATGACAATATAAGGGTGGTCGAAGTGACAGTGGGAGGATAAGCTACAGACGCAATGACATTAGTGTGGAAAACGGAGTTCGGTCGAAATGACAACCGCCTTAGATAGATTTCTCCGCTCCACTACGTTTCGGTCGAAATGACAAGAGGTGAAAACAGGCTTTGGTCGAAATGACAAGAGGTGAAAACAGGCTTCGGTCGAAATGACAGTGGTGGTAGTTAGGCGAAATGACAGTGGCTTAGGCGGGTTTTCATCGCCTTTACAGGGCTAAAAACCGAAACAGCGTGAAAAAATTACATACAAACTGATTTTGAACCCTTGCATACAACATCAACAAGTATGTTTATAGTGTGTCTTTATATCTTCGTAGAAATTATTTATGAACCACTTTTCTTTCACTATTTTTCCAAATTTTGTAACCTTGCATATTAATTTTCCATATCATGGAGTTTGTAAGGAGGAAAAATGCGATACTTAAAAAGTATATCTCTTTTCTGCCTATGCTTCCTTATAGGCCTTGCTAGTTGCCTCTTTGTTGCTTGCGGAAAAGATGAAAACGAAATTAAAATTAACGAAGTAACTCACAGCATCTTCTACGCCCCTCTATATGCCGCAATTAATCTCGGCTATTTTGAAGAAGAAGGGCTTAAAGTTACTCTCGAAAGCAATGATGGTTCTCACACCTCTATGAGTGTACTTCTCAGTGGTAATTGCGAAGTTGCTTTAGTTGGCCCTGAAACCGTTGTTTATGCAAACGAAACCAAAGACAAACCCTTAGTTTTTGGGCAACTCACCCAAAAAGACGGCTCTTACATTGTAAGCAAAACACCTATCGAAAACTTCAACCTTGATATGCTTAAAAACAAAACTATCATTGGTGGTCGTGAAGGTGGACTTCCTGCTATGACACTGCAATACGTTATTGAAAATGCTGGACTTAAAATCGGTACCGGTGTTGATGAAGTGAATTTACGTAAAGATGTGCAATTTGCAAATATTGCAACTGAATTCCGTACCACTGATAACGAATTCTGCACCCTCTTTGAGCCAACTGCGACTACCCTGCAAAATGCTGGCGCTGGTTATATTGTATCCTCTGTTGGCGAGTTCTCTGGCCTTGTGCCTTATACCTGCTTTGTTGCTAAGGAAAGTTATTTAAAATCTCACCCTGAACAGGCTGAAAAATTTCTTAGAGCGGTAATGAAAGGCTATACCTATCTTACCACAAAAGAAGCATCACTTGGTGCTGCTGCACTTAAAAAATCTTTCCCTGCCATGAGTCAAGCCGAACTTGAAATTGCAGTAAAACAGTACAGTGATTTAAAGGCTTGGAGCCCTACACCAAAGATGGAAAAATCTTCTTTTGAAACACTTGTGAAGATTATTAACCAATGCTCTGGCAAAACTTATAATCCTGTCTTTGAAAACTGCGTTGATAACACTATAGCAGAAAAGATTGTAGCATAAGTAAATTTAATAAAGAAATGGCATATCATTTTTTCGCTAGTTGCTGTGCAAAGGGTTCAAAAATGATACATCATTTCTTTTTCATTTTGAATAAGTAGTGCTGCGAAAGGAGAGATTTCTCCGCTCCACTGCGTTTCGGTCGAAATGACAAAGTAAGAGAGTTTCGGTCGAAATGACACCGCCTTAGGCGGGTTTTTGGCAATTTATTAAAAAAGATTTCTCCGCTTCACTGCGTTTCGGTCGAAATGACAAGGTGGGAAAAACGGGCTACGGTCGAAATGACAAGGTGGAGGAAACTGCACTACCGGTAGAAATGACAAAGGAAGAGATAAAAAACACTAGAAATTCTAGTGTTTTTTATTTTAATAATAGAAATCTTTATAATCCGCCGATTTTTCCTTTGATTTATTCTTTTTATCGGTCTTTGTATTTGCTCCGTCAATTTTAAGCCGTGCTTTCATAAGTCTGCGACGTCTTATTATTACAAACAAGATTATTGAAACTACGATAAGGACAGCCACTATTGGAAGGATAATCCATAGCCATAATAAGCTATCATTTTCCTCTACCGTTTTGACCTTTGTATAGACATTAAGAGATATATTCAGACCCGACTTATTTTTATCTATCTCTCGCATATTGAGATATATATAATAGGTTGTTTCCCCTTTCTCATTTACTTGTGGAGAGGAAGGTATTAGCGTTCCAACATTGTTATTTCCATACAATGATGATACTACACCTTTTAATCTATCCACATCAAGTTCATAACCTTCTTTTACGCTGACAACAAGTTCTGCCCTTGTTTCTGAAGGTGAGGTCTGTATTCCATCATTTGACATCTCTAAGCCAAGAAACTTAATATACGATACATTATCATCGCCCCTGACATTTACTACAAAGGCTTCTTCATCAGTATAATTAGCCACAAGTTTGAAGCTTCTATTGAAAACACTATCTTTTCCAAACAAAAATTCTAATTGTGAATTACTATAACTTGGGAAATTTGGTTGTAGCACCCACTTACCATCGCTATCCTCTTTATCTGGGGTTTGCCCCTCTTCCGCTTTATAATACAGCGTCCAATTTAATGGAGTATATATAGAATGAGTGTCTGTTTCTGAAATTATAGTAAGTTTTTGTGATTCATTTTTTGTATAGGATAAAGTTAACTCTATTCTACTAGACACCACCCTGTCGCCTAGCCGTTTAACACCGCCTTTATTTATATCTTCACTTTCAACATAACACTTAAATGGTATTTCCTTCATTTTAAAAGAGTATCGCCCGTCAGTCTTATCGCTGGCTGTCAAAACTATTGTAAACCCGTTTAGCGTTTCTTTTTTCTCATAATCTGTTATTGGATTAGAGTTAAGTAGTACCTGTTGCAAATCGAAAAATCCTAGATATTCATTTTCAATTTCTAAATTAATTTCAACCTTGCTTCCATACTTATATTCACCAATTTCTTGACTATCCTTCTTCTTAAGAATACCGTCAGCATCTAAGAAATCATTAAATGAATATTTAAAGTTTTGGAAACATTGCAGATGAAGTTTGGTTGGTTTATCCTCTTCCCCTAACATTATCCATGTATAATCAAAGTCCCATTCGCCATATCTTTTATGCCAATTTGGGGAGGTATAAAAATTACGGTCTATCTTTCTTACACGGTTGACAACTTCAGTATCATAGGTGTATACATCATTTTCTCCAAAGGCGTTTTCAAGAGTGCCATTTGTCCAGTAACAATTTGAAATATCTATCCTATCTTTATCAACCAGCGTTGAAATTCTGCCAATTATTGCACCCGACGCAGAGTCCAAAGATGCATAATTATCTTGTTCCACACGATTAATAGCACCTTCATAGGTGAGATTATATGCCTTAGTTTCGCTTCCTTCTACTTCACCGATTATACCGCCATTATAGAAGGTAATGTTTGAGCTTGAAACATTTGAGCTGTAAGTTATATTCCCTAGCGCACTACAAAAATTTACACTTCCATCGTGAAGACGACCAACTATTCCTCCCGCCCTCATTACGTTTGTAGCGGAAAGCGAAGTTGACAGGTCTACACCTGAATGATTAACACAATTTGTAACTGTGCTTTTATTTCCTACCACCGCTCCGGCTACGCCACCAAAGGTAAATTGTGTCACAAAATGAAGTTGGTTTTCACTTGTTTTTGTATCTTCAACACCTTCTACGCTGACTTTATTTATTGAATTATAGTTGATGTTTACAATTTCACAATTCTTAATTATTCCGCCGCCTGAAACTAGTCCTGCAAATCCGCCTATATTAACCGGTGTTTTATTAGATTCCGTTAGGTCATAAGTGATGCTTCCATTCAGTCTAAGATTATATATCTTTCCGCCATTTAGTTGATTTACAAGCCCATAACTATGATTATCCGATTTTACCACAAAGTTAGATATTGTAAACCCATTCCCATCAAGGTTTCCAGAAAACTCATCGATATGTATAACTTGTCCATTAAAATCAATATCGTTACCAAGTACGATATTTGCAGAGCCGTTCATTTTAGTTATAAATTCAGTGGAGGTTCTAACCTCGGTAAACTCAATTATTGGTTCTTCTATTGCGCTGGTAAATGCTGGAGAAACAAATATCCCTCCAAGTGAAAAAACTATAGCAAAGATTAACAAACTTAATTTCTTCATCATCGCCTCTATTAATTACAATTTACCATATTAAATTTATTTTTCCAAATAATTTATAAATTATTTTACTTTTTATGGCAATTTAATATTTAATAACTGATTTTTCTTTCATTTCTGACCTTTCTTAGAAGTTTTTCCTTATGCTTTTGTACCTGTGTAGGCACTTCTTTCTTTTTATTCTCGGGTCTACTCATGATGAAATATCTTAACTCATCCATAGCGTGGTCATCTTTCTTCATTGGGCTATCTTCATTCCCCCAGAAATAGCCCTTTATCTCCCTTATCATATTAACACAATTTTTGAATATAAAAAGTCTACTTTGTCCTTCAGCATTTTTGAGATAACTTTTTACTCTGTTTATTCCAACAAATACATCTTTATTTACATTGGTATTGACAATAATTCCATTTTCATAAAAAAGTTGGGCTACGCTTTTACTGCTGGCAAGCGTCCTTTGATTTGCCGCAGAATCGATAAGTGCCTCATACATTCCATGGTAACTTGTATGCCAATTTAATCTTTGACATATTTCCTTGATTCTTTGAGCATGATAGTCAACAAATTTCCCTCGCTCGTAATGCTCGGCAACCACATAAATATTTCCGTCATAATCTACTGCGTACCAGTGGACTGAGGTAAAGTTATTAAGTCCTGGGTCTATTGAAAGTTTACATTGCCAGTCAAGTGGGATTTCAAAAGGTTCTATTACATTGACATTTTCATCAAATTCCGGATATACCATTCCACCATACTGAATAAATTTTCCATATCGCCGACTTTCAAGTTCCTCCTCGCTCATGCTTTGACACATGAGTTTTACCTCCTCTTCATTCAGGTAAGGATTATCTGCCCACTCCATTTGTTCATACCACATTTCACTATCATTATTTTCATTTAGATAAACCTTATCATACACCCAAGTCAGCCCTTTAAGTGGTGTCATTGTACCAAATATATGGCCACAGCGGTCGAGTATCCTCATTCGGCATTCTTCATATATATCATATGGCGGCTCCTCATCAAACCAGACAAAATCCAAAGAACTGCCTTGAAATTTCTCTCTTCCTTGGTCACAACTTTTAAAGGCTATTTTACTTGTACCGCCAAGCGCATTTTTTACTATTATAAAATCTATAATTCCATGGTTTGCACTGTCCGCTCGCCCACTTGACATAACAATTTCTACTATTTGGTCACTTCTTAGATAGTAAAGTATTTTCGCTTGTGCAACCTCCCTTTGTACCTGCCTACTTACGCTGACAACCCAGCAAGACACATCTTTCTTATTCTCCCTATACGGGTGTATCCCCCTTGCAAGCCACACAGTTTCCACCGCTCCGCATTCCGTTTTTCCACTTCGGTTACCTCCAAACACCCATCTATTTTTCTTTTGGCAGCGATGAAAAGCCATTTGTTTTTATGAACCTTTTCACCTGTGTTATATTTTAAAAGGTTATCTTCCTTTTTTCGTCTTTCTAACTCTTTATTTATTAAAAATAATTTTTCAAGTCCTTTTTCCATTTTTTTACTCCGTCAAATAAAACCTAAAATGTCTACAAAAAGACATTTTATTGTTATCTTTATTAAAAATTTTTGTTTTAAAATATTTTCATGAAAACTTTAATTCTGATTTTATTAATTTTTCTTTTTTCTCCTGTAAACATTCCTAATACAGAGGCTGCGCAGGAAAGTTATTTTGCAAAGGTTATAAATGCAAATGTTTATTTCTATTCACAGGCAGAGGAAAGCTCCGCGCTTTTTAAAATTCCCCAGTCCTATTTCGTAGAACTTTATGACAGAGAAAAAACTTTTTACAAGGCCAGATATTTAGACCTTGAAGGTTATGTTAAAATCGGACAGGTATCACCCATGGAAGGAAAACCTGAAAATCCTTATTTTCAAAGTAATATCAATGTTTTTGCTTTAAAAGGACTTTCTCTTAATGAAGCGCCTAATCTTGAAAGCAAGGAAATCGCTTCTCTTCCATATGAGAGCAAAGATATAACCTATTACGGTGAAATTGAAGGCAATAGCATTCCTAACAAAAGCACAAAATGGTACTATTGCAAAACTTCTTCCGGTCAAATTGGATATATGTATTCTGTCTTCTGCGATGTAATTGAGCCTTTTACCGTTAACAATGAGATATTTACAGTTATAACTAAAGACCTATTTGTAAACGGCTCCTCTGTTTCTGGTGGATTAACTGCTACTGCAAAAACCTTTATCATACTTGGCGTATCACTTCCTTGCGCTATACTTATCTATCTTCTTATCAAACCTTCCCTATCGGGTACAGCACACAAGATTAAAAATAAACGCCCCCGCAGACGACACGGAGACTATTTTGAATTTGATGAAAAAGACCTTTCATAATACATTTTGGAGTTTTCTTTCATCTATCATTCCACTACTTTTTACGCCTTGAAAAGCGGTGTATAATAGTGGGTCTTTTTCTATTATTTGTTTTAGCCTTTCTTCACTATAACCTTTATCATTTAGATAAAGCAGTAATTTTTCCTCTGCAATGCCAAGTTTACGATAATAGGTGCGAATAGGAATGTTTAAATTATCGGCAATAGTTTGACTATCCTGTCCCTCTATATATCTTTGAATAATTATTTCTGCTTGGGACTCAGATAAGTTTATTATATATTCTTCTATCAAAATTTTAAAATTAATATAGTTTATCTTTCTTTCACTTAAAGCAACTATTTTGTCTGCTACTTCTAATACAGAGTTTTCACAATTACTTGAAACAAAAAATGACATCTCTGCCCTCTTATTTACCTGTTTATCAATAGACTCTGCAAATGCTTCAAAATATTTATATGTAGT
>CANBAX010000021.1 GCA_947366645.1 uncultured Clostridia bacterium | reverse complement strand
ACTGGTGTACTTTTATACAAATACAGCACATTCACAAAGAAAACCGTAGACAAGGCTGAAAAGGCTGTTGCTAAAGAAGTGGATATGATGGCTGTTAAGGCTAAAAAAGCCACTGATAAAGCACAAAAGTCTATAAAAAAAGTGATTAATAAGTAAGTTTTAATAAAAAGCCCATATTCTGGGCTTTTTTATTTACAAAACATGACAAACTTTTACTTGCGTGAGGGCTTTCTTTATGCTATAATGCTTGTACCGAGCTAGATGGGGAGTTAGCGGTGCCCTGTAACCTACAACCCGCTTTAGTAGGGTCGAATATTTGCCTCGGCAAAAGCTTGTCAAATATGTGTAAAAGTGTTACGTGTTGAAGTCAAGGTCCTATGCAATTAAAACAGTTGAACCATGTCAGAGCCTGACGGCAGCATCATTAAAACTGCACTTTAATGTGCCATAGGGAAACTTTGGTGGAGCGTAAGACTTTTGAGGCAGTTGGTGACTTTTTGTCAAAGCAAATTGCTCGGTATGAAAATTAAAGCGTGGCTTACCCACGCTTTTTTGATTTAAAGTATTATTTATATATAATATATTAGTAAAACCTTTTGTTTTTTCTTCTATTTTGTTGTAAAATACTTGTAAAGGAGAGTTTATGCCAGCAAAGAAGAAAACTAATGCGGAAAGATTTTTGTCTGCTTACAACAATATTGATTACACTTTAAAGTCTAGGTATGATTTTTCAAGAAGTATGGGATTTTCCGACCTTATACGAAAATGTGTTGTCCTTAACTATATTGTAAGAAAAAATGAAGATACTCTTGTCGACTATGGCAGGCTTAGAAATGCGATAGTACACAATAATGATGACTTTATTATTGCTGAGCCTCATGACAGTGTGGTTGAAGATATTGAGCGTCTGGAAAAACTGATAACCGCGCCACCAAAAGCGATAGATTTTGTAAGGCGAGATGTTTTGACCGTAGAGGCAAACAAGACCATGTATGATGTTATCACACTTATGTCCACCTCAAAATACTCAAATATTCCGGTATATGATAAAAACGGACTTATCGGCATTGCAAATGGGCAGAAGATTCTTGATTCCTTTGGGCAATTCTTGCTTGCGGGTGGAAAGGCTGACGTATTTTTAGAGCATGTGAAAATTGAAGATATGCTTTCGCGAATTGAAAACAGCAATTATTATGATGTTGCACCGGTAGAAATAACCATTGAAAAGGCGCTGGAAGCTTTTCACAAAAATTCCAAATTGCTTGCAATATTAATTACTAAAACAGGGTCAAGCACTGAGATGCCTCTTGGCATTATCACAGGTGCCGACGCTATGGAGATGAATAAAATTCTCGACCAATACTCGTAAAATAGGAGATTAGAATGAAAAAAGAACAGGCATTACCAAACTTTGTGGAACTTGAACATAGTATTCTCAAATTTTGGAAGGACAATGAAAGTTTTGAAAAATTAAAGAAAGCAAATGAGGGACATGAGCGTTTTCGTTTTCTTGACGGCCCTGCGACAGCCAACAACCGACTTGGCGTTCATCACTTTTGGGGACGTACACTTAAAGATATGACAATTCGCTACAATGCACTTAAAGGTCGTGACTGCCAATATCAAAACGGTTTTGATGGGCAGGGACTTTGGGTTGAGGTTGAGGTAGAAAAGGCGCTCGGCCTAAATGGCAAGCCAGAAATTTTAAAATATGGCCTCGACAATTTTACCAAAAAGAGTATGGAGCGTGTTGCCCACTACGGCAATGAAATCACTAAGCAAAGCATTCGTATGGGGCAGTGGATGGACTGGGAGCATAGTTACTACACCAACACCGACGAAAACATAACCTCTATTTGGCATTTTCTTAAAAAATGCGATGAAAAGGGCTGGATAGTTAAAAAGAACAGACCTATGGCATGGTGTCCACGTTGCGGCACAAGCTTAAGTGACCATGAAACGTCTTCCTCATATCATGAGGTGGAGCATACTGCTGTGTTTGTAAAATTACCAGTAAAGGGCAAGGATTTTAAACTTGTCGCTTGGACTACTACGCCTTGGACTCTTTCTGCCAATGTTGCACTGGCGGTTAATCCAGAGTTTAAATATGTTAAAGTCGCTTTCCGTGGCGATAAAATTGTGCTTGGTAAGGATAGGCTTTCCATACTTAAAGAAAAGGTGGAAATTTTGGAGGAGTTTAATGGCTCCGAACTTGTTGGACTTGAATATGAAACCTGTTTTCCAGAATTAGCCGAGCAGAATTTCCCACATAAAATTGTTGCTTGGGAGGAGGTTGATAACAGCGAGGGTACCTGTGTTGTACATATTGCACCTGGTTGCGGAAGTGAGGACTTTGAACTTGGTCAAAAATTAGGGCTTCCCGAAATTTGCCCTATAAATGAGCAGGGAGTGCTGCTTGAAAATACTGGTTTCCTTGCTGGTAAAAAAACCACCGATGTTCCACAAATGGTGATAGATAGGCTGGAAAAAGACGGCAAACTTTTATATGCACATAAGTACAAGCATTCATATCCATATTGCTGGCGCTGTAAAACTGACCTTGTGTATAAACTTATTTCTTCTTGGTTTATCAAAATGGAAGAAATTCGTCCACTTGCGTTAAAGGCAATAGAAAATGTCACCTTCAAACCTGAATATGCCAAAAAGCGTATGGCAGACTGGCTAAATAATATGGGGGACTGGAATATTTCAAGAAGCCGTTTCTATGGCCTGCCACTTCCTTTCTATCTATGCCCTAAGTGTGGCAAGGTGGAGGTAATCGGCTCGCTTGACGAACTTAAAAAGAGGGCGGTAGACCCAAGCCTAGTTGACAAAATGCCAAATCTTCACAGACCTTGGATAGATGAAATAAAAATAAAATGCGAGTGTGGGGAGGTGCTTTCCCGTGTGCCAGAAGTGGGTGACGCTTGGCTTGACGCGGGCATCACACCTTTCTCGACCAAGAAATATTTTACCGATAAAAAATTCTTTAAAGAAAACTTCCCAAGCCAGTATGTCTGCGAAATGATAGAGCAAATTAAACTTTGGTTCTATTCGCTTCTTATAATGAGTGTTGTGCTTACAGGCAAGGCGCCTTATGAAAAGGTGGTAACCTATCAATATGTGAAAGACGAGCATGGCGGCGAGTTCCACAAGAGTGGTGGCAACTCTCTTGAAGCGGACAAGGTGGCAGACGAGGTAGGGGCTGATGTAATTAGATATCTTTACTGCTCTTCAAGTCCTGCCAATGATATGAGGTTTGGCTTTTCGCTTACCGATGAGGCAAGGCGAAAACTACTTGGCTTTTGGAATGTTTACACCTTCTTTAATACCTATGCCTATATAGACAATCCTGATATAGCGGGATTTACCCCAGAAGAAGAGGATTTAAAATTTGCGGACAAATGGATTATTGAAAGCGTAAATAACTTTATTAAAAATTGTGACGAATACTATGCTGACGATAAAAACTGGCTTGTAGTGCGTGACTTTGAAAAACTTGTTGATGATATTTCCAATTTCTACATTCGTTCCAACCGAAAGAGATTCTGGAAGAGCGAGAATAAGCGTGACCAACTGACAGCATACTGGTGCCTCTATCACGCTATAAAGTCGCTTATCAGAGTTATGACACCAATTATTCCTTTTGTCACCGAGCATATATGGCAAAATATGGTGCGAGAGGTTGAAAAGAATGAAAAAGAGTGCATAATGCTTGCGGGTTATCCAACACGGATATATGATAAGAGTTATGGAGATGTTATTGAAATAACTGAAATTGCAAGAAGTGTTATGTCAACAGCTCAGCGTCTACGCAATGAGCATCAAATAAAAGTAAAACAACCACTTCGCAAAATGTATATTGCGGGAAATAACACTCAAAAGGTCATCGAAAAGATGGGTGAGGTCATTAAAGACGAACTCAACATAAAAGAACTTGAAGTTGTCACCGATGATGGCAAGTTTAATGACGAATACCTTACTGTCAACTTTAAAAAAGCGGGCACCGTGCTGAAAGGCGAGGTACAAAAACTTAAAACCCAGCTTTCAGAACTTTCTAATGAGGAAAATAAGGCTGTTATGGAAGGCTACTATAAAGGTAATGTGACAGTAGGTGAGTTTAAGGAGCTTTCAAGCGACTTATTCAACCTTGAAAAGAAGCCAAAAGAGGATTTTGTAATTGCCCATGAGAATGGTAATACCGTAGTGCTTGATATAAATCTTGATAAGGCACTAATTGAGGAAGGGTTATACCGCGAGTTTGTAAGGGGACTTCAAGTGCTTAGAAAAGAGGCTGACTTTGCCATTGATGATAGGCTTTATGCTTATTTTGAAACCGCAGATGATGACCTTGCAAATATGTTGTTTAACTTCATGCAAAAAATCAAAGCAGAGGTGCTTATTAAGCGTGCAGTTGAGAAAATCGATAATCCAACTATTGAGAAAAACATTGAGGTTGGAAATAGTTTCATTATAACGAAACTTATAAAGGCGGATTAAGAATGAAGATAGCAGACACTTGGCAGGAGTATAAAGTACTTGCCACCGGCGATGGCGAAAAACTGGAAAAATGGGGGAGTGTGACACTCCTCCGCCCAGACCCACAGGTTATTTGGCACGCCCAAAAAACCCTTGCAAAGGTCAAAGGCTTAGACGCACATTATCTTCGCGAAAGTACGGGCGGCGGACACTGGGAGTATAAAGCAAAGATGCCAACCCAGTGGACAGTATCTTGGCAGGGGCTTAAATTTATAATTAAGCCAATGGGCTTTAAGCACACTGGACTTTTCCCAGAACAAGCCGTGAACTGGGCAGATATGATGAAACTAATAAAAAATGCAAATCGGCCAGTAAAAATATTGAACCTATTTGCCTATACTGGCGGGGCATCTGTTGCTTGTGCCAAAGCGGGGGCAAGCGTCACACACATTGACGCCAGCAAAGGTATGGTGGAGCGTGCAAAAGAGAACGCACAAATAAATGGCATTTCAAATATACGTTTTATTGTTGATGACTGTGAGAAGTTTATTGAGCGTGAAATTCGCCGCGGCAACACCTATGATGCCATCATAATGGACCCGCCAAGTTATGGCAGAGGGCCAAATGGCGAGATGTGGAAACTGGAAGATAAACTTTTTGACTTTGTTTCACTTACTAAAAAGGTACTTTCTGATAAGCCACTTTTTGTGCTTATAAATTCGTATACAACAGGTCTTCAAGCAAGCGTGCTTTCAAATATTCTTACCCTTATATTTGGCAAAGGCGGAATAGACGCTGACGAGGTTGGACTTCCTACTGAGGAAGGAATTGTCCTCCCATGCGGCGCAAGAGGACTAAAAGTATTTGATTAAAAGAGGAATTATGAACGATAAATTAAATGTTTTGTATGAAGATAATCAGGTGATTGTGGTGGTTAAGCCGCAAAATATGCCTTCACAGGCTGACGAGAGTGGCGATATGGACTTACTAAGCCTAGTTAAAGGTTATGTCAAAGAAAAGTATAATAAAGAGGGCGAGGCGTTTATTGGTCTTGTTCATAGGCTGGATAGACCCACCGGCGGGATTATGGTTTTCGCACGAAACTCAAAGTCCGCAAAAAGACTTTCCGCACAGCTTGCCTCTCACGAGATGAAAAAAACATATTATGCGGTGACAAACGGTGTGCCACAAATAAAGTCGGGCAGTCTTATCAATTATCTGAAAAAAGACGAGAAAAACAATATTGTTAAAATTGTCCCTCAAAGCGAAGAAGGCGTGAAAAAGGCAGAGCTAAATTACAAGGTTTTGCAGGCAAACGAAAAAGACGCGCTCGTTGAGGTGAATATCCTCACCGGCAGAAGCCACCAAATCCGTGTGCAATTTGCAGGAATGGGATGTCCGCTTGTTGGCGATAATAAGTACGGCAAAGACAAAACGCGTGCAAGCCGTAATCTTGGACTATGGGCGGGCAAACTTGAGTTTACCCACCCAGTAAATAGGCAAAAAATGTTTTTCGCGTGTCCGCCTGATACCAGCACCGCGCCATGGAATAAATACTATATGGACAAATATTTTATTAGATAGGGGGCGTTAATGAAAACAAGAAAGGAAATCCCAGAAAAATATAAATGGGATTTATCATATCTATGCCAAAGTGAAGAGGAGTTTGAAGAAAAGTTTGCCAAAGCGACAAAACTTATTGAAAAGGGCGACACCTTCAAAGGCAAACTTAAAGATAAAAAAATGCTTGTTTCGCTGTTAAAGTATGAGCGGGAATTTAACGAACTTGTTTCTCCCTTTATCTTCTATTACCACAATATGAAAAATGTGGATTTATCAAATTCGCAGATATCTGAG
Source organism: uncultured Clostridia bacterium (assembly GCA_947366645.1). Taxonomy (GTDB): domain Bacteria; phylum Bacillota; class Clostridia; order Christensenellales; family UBA1242; genus Caccovivens. The sequence goes on along the minus strand of CANBAX010000021.1, from coordinate 4,129 downwards.
AAGGTGGCAAGATGCAGTAATCTTCTAACCAAGTATAGCCAAAAAATGAGCTATGTTCACCCCGAAATGTCAAAGTTTAGCGATAAATATTTAGATGAACTCATTTCCGACCCAAAACTTAAAGATTACGACTACACCTTCCGACAAATCAAAAAGCACAAAAAGCACGCACTCAGTGAAAGCGAGGCAAAAGTGATAGCCGGCATGAATTTCACAAATTTTGATGATATTTTTTCACTTTTCAGTGATGTTGGCTTAAAATATGAGGACGCTGTAGACAGCAAGGGTAAAAAGCATGAACTTACCGATGCCAGCCGTTCGCTGTATATGGAAAGCCGAGATGAGGTGCTACGAAAGTCGGCGTCACTTAACACCCACAAAGCCTATGGTCAGTTTATCGACTTTTTAAGCGAAAACTATATTTGTGAAATAAAGAAAGAGGTGTTTAGTGCAAGGCTTGCGAAATACAATGATGCGGTGCAAGGCTACCTTGATGACGAAGATGTCAGCATGAAAATCTATGAAATGCTGACAAAGAAGGTAAATGAAAATATACCCCTTATCAATGAATTTTTCTCTTTAAAGAAGAAAAAACTTGGGTTTAAAACCCTTCATAATTATGATTTGTTTCTGCCTTGTGGCAAAGCAAATAGTAAGAAGTATACCTTTGAAGAGGGGCTTGAAATAATCAAGAAAGCACTTGCAGTGCTTGGCGATGACTATGTCGAGGAACTTGAAAACACCTTCAAGGAAAGACGTATTGATGCAATGCCAAGTCTTAACAAATACTCAGGCGCCTATGAAAATGCAATATATGGTTTTCCGCCAGTGGTGCTTACCAATTTTGTTGGTAACCTTTCCTCTGTGTCTACTCTTGCGCACGAACTGGGTCATGCCATGCAGTCCTATTATTCAAATAAGTGCCAGCCACGCGAAAAAGCAGGATATCCTATCTTTTTGGCGGAAATTGCAAGTACGACAAATGAACTGCTGCTTTCAAACTATCTTTTGTCAGCGCTTCCAGACAAGGAAAAACTTAATATATTAGATGACCTACTTGCCGGTGTGCAGTCCACCATTTTCAGACAGATGATGTTCTCCGAATTTGAAAAATATGCAATTTGTGAGATACAAGAAGACCGTACTCTTGATAAGGATAAACTTTGCGGAAAGTATTTCTCGCTTTGTAAAAAGTATATGCCGCGTTTAAGCCTACTGCCCGAACTTAAATATGAATGGGCAAGGGTGCCACATTTCTTTATGGGATTTTATGTTTACAAATACGCTATTGGCATGATTTGCGCCCTCAACTTTTCAAGTCGAATTCTTGCAGGGGAAGAGGGGATTATAGAAAAATATAAGGGCTACCTTTCAGCAGGCGGCAACAAGACGCCGAATGAGATTTTAAAGGATGCGGGTTGTGACCTTGAAGATGAGAAAACCTATGACTGCGCTTTTGAACTTGTAAAAAAATATATTAAGGATTATAAAAATTTATAAAAAAGAGGACTAACCTCTTTTTATTTTTAATCTTCAAGACCTGCCATATAACCAAGTGTTACTTTAAAATACTTGGCAAGCGTTATTACCGCACCAAGTTTTGGTTCGCGTAGATTATTTTCCCAATAATAAATTGCAATATTTGAAATACCTAATTCATTTGCTAATTGTTGTTGACTAAAACCTTTTTCTTCTCTTAATTCTTTTAATCTACTACCAAAATTTGCCATAATTTTAATCTCCTAATAATATTTTAATACAATTGTTAAAAAATGTTTGACTTTTTATCAGTTGTTATATAAAATAATATTGTATAACAGTTGTTATATAATATTAAAAGGAGGTGAGAAAATGGAGAATATAGATAAAATGGCCGGACTGCTATATCGGGCATATGAAGAAAAGCATGTGAAAGATAGAGTGGAAATTGAAGGACTAGATGAAAGTTTTAAAAAATTGTCTGATATGTTAAATGATAAACAGCGACAAGCCCTACATGAATATGATTTTTTGGAACTTGAACTTTTAATAGAAAATCAAAAGCATGCTATCAAATACATACTTGAACTTCTTTGTCCCGAGTTTTAAACAAAAAAGACTACCATTGAGGTAGTCTTTTTTGTTAGCAACAATTTTTTGCTATCAGCATGCCAGCGAGGAAATACACCGCTGAACATGGAATTTGAATATTGAAATTTCCGCAGTTTCCACAAGGCAGGTTGCAAGGTGGGAAAGAAATCGGTGGAAATGGCATGGGTGGGAAAGGCGGAAAGAAGGGTGGAGTGTCACAGCCACAGCTGGGTGGGGTATGACAGCCTCTTAGGTCGACAAAACAACCTTGTCGATAGTTACAATTATTACACATATATGCCTCCTTTATCATTTATTTGCTTTTCAATTAATAAATTAGTTATGTGAAAAAGTCATTTCTCGCATTTTTGATTACAATAGGCACTGTGATAGGGTCTGGGTTTTTAAGTGGCAAAGAAATTGTTGTCTTTTTTTCTCGCTTTGGCAAGTTTTCCTACCTCTGTATCGCCCTTGCTTTTTTCTTGTTTTGGGGGCTTTTTTACTTTATGTTTAACGCAGGTGAAAAGGCACTTACTAGGCTTAAAAATTCTAAACTCTCTTTTTTCCTCAATATTATAATCTGCCTCACCCTTTCTTCCGCCATGTTTGCAGGCTGCTTTGAAAGTGTAGCCTTTGCGGGCAACTTTTTTGGCTTTCTTATCATGGCAGTGGTAGTAGGGGTGTCTTTCTATGTTACAAAACATGGGCTTGGGGTGCTTGAAAAAATCAATGTCATACTTGTGCCTATCATGGTTATCATAATCCTTGTTTGCGAAAGTCCACTGCTAAGTTTTAAAAATCTTTTAGATTATTCAAGTTCAATTAAGTATGCGGGGCTATTTTATGCAATTTTTTATGTTGTATTAAACGCCTCAAACTCGGGTGTACTTCTCGCTCATCTTGGAGGCGGGCTTTCAAAAAGGCAAAAAGTACGAGTAAGTTTTTTCTCTGCACTCGTACTTTGCCTAATTCTTTTCCTCACCAACAGCGTCATGCTTTCAAATAGCAATGCGTTTGGTGAAGATATGCCACTTCTTTCTCTCTTTACAGGCTCAAAGAGGGTTTTAATGCAGGTGGTTATCTTGTTTGGCTGTGTTACAACACTTTTTTCACTTGTCTTTACACTTTCCCGCTCTCTTGGAGGGCTAATTAAAAGCGGGCTTATTAAAGGCATAGTTTGTGTAGTCACGCCATTTGCCATAAGTTTTTTGGGCTTTGGCAGTATTGTCGCATATTTATATCCTATTTCAAGCGTGCTTGGAGGGGCACTTCTTATTGATTTATTTTTGTTGCCGTTTTTCCAGCAAACTTACAAGGCCATACATTCCCGCCGCAAGCAGACAAAGTAAGGCGATACTTGTCATTACAACATCAAGTTTCAGCATTTGACTGCCGTAGTTAATTAGATAGCCAAGTCCGGCTTTACTTGATAGGTATTCACCCATTACTGTACCCACCCATGCCATTCCGACATTTATTTTCAGTACGGAAATAAACTCGGGCAGTGCGCTAGGAAGTACCAGTTTGGTAAGTATTTGCCACTTGTTTGCTCGCATTGATTTCATGAGAAGCAGTTTATCTTGGTCGCAGGAAATGAATGCGTTAAGCATGGAAATGATGGTGATAACAAGGCATATCAGCACGCACATAACGACGGTGGCCGAAGTGCCTGAGCCTACCCAAAAAATAATCATAGGGCCGAGTGCGATTTTTGGCAAACTGTTAAGTATGATAAGGTATGGCTCCATTATGCGCCTAAGTTTTTCGCTCCACCACAGCATAATTGCAATGGCTACACCAAGCGCTATCGCTATGACAAAACCGATTATTGTTTCATAGAGGGAGGTCCAGATATGAAGGAAGAGGTTTCCGTTCACGGCAAGGTCTGCGAGAGTGGTAGCAATTCTAGAAGGGCTTGAGAAGAAGAATGGGTCTATCGCGCCGGTGGCGGCAAGAAGTTCCCATAACCCTAAGAAGAGCACGAAAAGTGTTATTTGCCAAAATATGACGATAATTTTATCTTTTCTCAGCCTTTTTAAGTATTTTTCATGGGCTTTTG
>CANBAX010000020.1 GCA_947366645.1 uncultured Clostridia bacterium | reverse complement strand
GGTTTAATGCCTTACTTTTTTCCTCACTTTCTATCTCCATAAAACCTAGCACGCCGTCATATTCAATATTTTTTATTGCGTAACCGTATCGCTCTAAATCCCTTCCACACTCATCTATTAAATCAAACATAAATCTATTTTTAAACATTTTCCAAAAATTATTTATTTTTGCTTGCAAATTATCTTTTCATGTGCTATACTTGCCTAGAATTTGATTAAGGAGAAGATTATGCCAAATATTAAATCTGCACAGAAAAGAGTTAAAGTTATCGAAAAAAAGACCGCTGAAAACAAAGCAATTAAATCTCGTATCGCTACTTACGCTAAGAAATTTAAACTTGCTGTAGCAAACAAAGATACTGCCACTGCAGAAGTTGCTTACAATGATGTCGTTTCTTTAATGGACAGTGCTGCACGTGAAAATGTTATTCATACTAATAGTGCTAACCGCAAAAAAGCTCACTATGCTAAGATGCTTGACGATTTAAAAAAATCCAAGTAAGTGCCATGGTGCACTTTTTTTGTTGCAAAAAAGCCATTGACAACTAGGTTGAAGTATAGTATAATTTTGATATAAGTGGAGGGAACTTATGAAAAAAAAGCATTTTACTCCTAATGACTATTTTGAAATTATAGAGCGAATGAAAAATCCAAAGTATAAACAAGAAAGGTCGAATCTTTTTAGACTTGCCCAAAAATTTATCAAGCACGAAAAAAATACTTTGTTCATATTTTGCTTTTTAAAGGAATTTGAAAACGAAAGTGAACTAGAAAAAGAAAATTTACTTAGCCTTATCGCAGATGGGCATGACCCTGAAATAAATTACTATACCGCAAGAGATATAGAAGGTTGTGACATACCTATACATGAACAAGAGGTTTTAAAAGCCAGCTCCCCTATTTGGAGCCTTCAATATTTAAAACATGTGCCTTCCGCAAACAAGGCTGCACATAGACAAATTATCATGGAGTTTGGCAGTAAAGAACTTAAAGAAGCGCTATTTGAATACGAAAGCGAATGCGAAAAAAACAAATACGCAGATGAGGCAGAATAAAAAACTTGGATAATTATCCAAGTTTTTTATTCTGTTTTTTCTTTTTCATCTTTCTTTAAATTTTTAGCGTCATGTACTGCATTTAAGATTATATTTAAAATGCCTACGCTAAGCCCACCACCAACAATAATTATCCAGCCTGGGTGCCAAAAATTAATTGTAAAACCTAAAATTAAATATATTAGAACACAAACTATCATAATAATTCCGCTTAACGCTTCACTGATAATGTTTGTAAGTGTTTTTCTTTTTTCTGTTGCCATAATTCCTCCTAAAATTTAACGTCTATAACGCCAAGTTTATTATCATGACGCTTATACATTACATTTACTCTTCCAGTTTTTGCATTGAGGAAGATGTAGAAATCATGTCCAACACGCTCTATTGCATAGCGCGCTTCATCTATTGACATAGGGTCAAGCTCGAAAGTCTTTTTCTTGAATACCTCTGGCAAAGTTTCAGGCTCTTCGGCAAGAAATTCAAAAGGAACTTCCATTGTCCTAACACTTTTTCTATCTGATTTTGCTTTTGATTTTTTCTTTTCAACCGCACGAACTATCTGCTTTTCAAGTTTTGGAAGCACAAGGTCAATATTATCATATATATTTCCGCTGGCAACCTCACTGCGATAAAGCATTCCTTTATTTTTGAGAGTTATTTCAAGTTTCTCCCGCTTGTCTTCCTTGCTGCAAACCACTTTGGCATTAACATCTTCGCCAAAATAGCGTTCAAGTTTATTGAGTTTATCGGTAAGTATCTTTTTTAATCTTTGGCTTGCTTTATAGCCACCTTTTTCTACAATATCAATTTTCAATTTCTTTACCTCCTTATTTACTGGGGAGACACCATCTCGTCCCATGCTTATATTATAAATATTAATGGCTTTCAAAGCAAATGATTTTAAATGTAATTATTTTAACTTTTTTTTGCAAAATGCTTGACAACTCCCCCCCCCGAGTATAATGAGAAGTATAAGGGAGGAATTATGACAAAGACACAAAAGGCTGTTGCAAATTATCAAGACTATCGTATGCAGCATGACGGAGAAAAATTTAGTAAAAAGGTGGCAAAACTTGCTGGTGAATACATCGATTACGCAAACATTATCGCTGAGACCCAAAACAGCGATGATTCCACAGCAATGCAAAAAGCAGTAAAAAAAATTGAAAATAAAACAATTAAGCGTCTTTTACAAAGAGTGAAAACTGAAGCAGGATTAAATAGTTTGGAACAGAAACTTCTTGAAACCACCGAACGCATTGGTGGTGGACACTTACGCAATTTGATTTTTCAAGAATTAAACATCTGTATGCAAATTGTATCTGAAACTCACAATGAAGAAAAAGCAAGACAGGTTGCCCACAGTCTTTTTGACAGTATTGGCAAGCACTGCCCTCAAACGCTTGACTATGACTACGTTAACAGATGTATTACAAATGCAAAGAATGTATTAGTATGCGATGGAAAACAAATTTTTGCTATAAATGAATGGGAGTAAAAAAGCATATCAAAGTGATATGCTTTTTTAATGGATTTCTCCGCTTCACTGCGTTTCGGTCGAAATGACAAAAAGAGGTCGGTCTAAATGACACCGCCTTAAGCACTTTTTACCGCTACGCTAGATTCTTCGACTTCGCTACTGCTCCACTCAGAATGACAAGATTGTAAGATGAAATGACAAAAAATCGCTGGTAACATTATTTCTCATTCGTGAAGGTTAAGCCGTTTTCGTCGGCGTCGATTACTATCGCACCCTCATTATTTAATTGGCCTAGCAGCATTTTTTCTGCAATTTGGTCCTCTATCTCCTGCTGAATATATCTTTTTAGTGGTCTTGCACCATACTCTATATTCGAGCCGTGGGTGACAACATATTCAAGGGCTTCCTCGGTTATCATAAGCGAAAGGTTTTTCTCCTTTAATCGTTTATTGATATTAGATATTAGTATTTTGGCTATCTTTACAAGGTCCTCTTGTGTAAGCGGGTCAAAGATACATATCACGTCAATACGATTTATCAGTTCTGGCTTAAATTTACGTTTTAAGGCGTCCATATAAATCTTATTATTATCAACCGCCTCAATACCCTCATCACCAAAGCCAAGGGATTTATGCTGCTCCTTAACTTCATTAGCGCCAAGGTTGGAGGTCATGATTATTATCGTATTTTTAAAACTTACTGTACGCCCTTGACCGTCTGTAAGTCTACCATCATCAAGTATCTGCAAAAGTGAATTGAGTACATCTGGGTGCGCCTTTTCTATCTCATCAAAAAGTACTACGCTATATGGACGGCGTCTAACCTGCTCGGTAAGTTGGCCACCCTCATCAAAACCGACATAGCCTGGAGGCGCGCCGATAAGTTTTGACACAGTATGCGACTCCATATATTCACTCATATCAATTCTGATTATATTATTTTCATCATCAAACATTGCCTCGGCTATCGCTTTACTAAGTTCGGTTTTGCCGACACCTGTCTGCCCCATAAATAGGAAGGAGCCGATAGGTCGTTTGGAATCTTGAAGCCCTACCCTTGACCTTCTAATCGCCTTAGCCACCGCGTCTACCGCCGTATTTTGCCCCACAACACGCTTATGAAGAATCTCCTCAAGGTGTATGAGTTTTTGTTTCTCGCTTTCGGTAATCCTTGTAACAGGTATTCCCGTCCACTTTGATACCACCTCCGCTATTTCATTCCCGCCTATTGCTTTAATTGCTTCTTTTTTAATATTAAGTTTATCGCTCTTCTTCTTAAGTTCGTTTTCTAGATTTATAATAGAGGACTGGAGTTTCGCCGCCTTTTCATAATTACGCTGAATTGACGCTTCATCTCTGCTTGCGGAAAGTGCCTTTATTTTTTCCTCTATTTCCCTTATCGCTTGAGGCTTAACCGTGAAATTTACCTTTGCTTTACTGCTTGCCTCATCAATTAAGTCTATCGCCTTATCAGGCAGGCTTCTATCCATGATGTATCTATCACTTAAAGTTGCCGCCGCCTCTATTGCCTCATCGGTGATAGTGATTTTATGAAACGCCTCATATGAGTCCCTTAAGCCTTTAAGTATCTGAATAGTCTCCTCAACAGAAGGCGGATTTACTATTATTGGTTGAAATCTTCGCTCAAGTGCCTTATCTTTCTCAATAAATTTCCTATATTCATCGGTGGTGGTAGCACCTATGGTTTGAAGTTCCCCTCTTGCAAGGTATGGTTTTAACATATCTGCCGGAGAAGTTTCCCCCTTCTCACTGCCGGCTTGGGCAAGAGTGTGAATCTCATCAATGAACACTATGATATTTTGGCTGGATATTATCGTTTCTATAGCGTCCTTTAATTTCTCCTCCATAGCACCACGATATTTTGTGCCTGCCATAAGTCCGCCGATTTCAAGGGAATAAATAACCTTATCTTTAAGTATCTCTGGGACATTACCGCTTACTATCGCCTGTGCAAGACCTTCTACAACCGCTGTTTTACCTACGCCTGCCTCACCTATAAGCACAGGATTATTCTTTGTTTTACGGCAAAGAATTTCAACCACACGCTCTATCTCACCCTCACGACCTATAACTGGGTCAAGTTTATGCTCACGTGCTTTTAGCGTGATGTCAGTACCCATGTCTAATAACTTTTCAGGTAGGGTACTACCGGTTTGTTTGTTTCCCTCTTCCTTTTCTGGCTTATTTGCACTGAGTGCGTTGATGATTTTCGCTTTCATTTCCTCTACATCTACCCCGAACTGGCCAACAAGGATTTTATATGCTACGCTACCTACGCTACTTAGAAGTGCGAGTAGTAGGTGTTCAGCACCTAAAAACGAATGATTCAGTTGAAGAGCGATTTGCTGTGCCATACGGAATAAGTCTTTGGTGCGTGGCGTAAGTTCCACCTCCATTCCAAAAAGATTATCTTCCGGTGCGTTCTCCTCAAAAAACTCGAATAGTGCAGGCTCGGTTACCCCTGCCTCCGCCAAAAATTTGCTGGCAAGGCAGTCCCTTACACTTGCAAGCCCGTACAAAATATGCTCACTTCCGACTAGGTTACTTCCAAACCTTAGTGCAAACTTGCTGGCATTTTTGATTACCTTTTCAATACTATCAGAAAAGGAGCCTCCTTGATAATTCATTTCCTACCTCCGTTTCACAAGACTTTTTATCTTTTTAGATATATACTCGCTTCTTACTATGTTTTCCTTTTTTGTATCAGAAAAATCAAATATTTCTTTTAAGTTTGCTTCTCCGCCCTCATAGTAAAGTTTCTGAAATTTATCACTATCTTCAATATGCAAAAATCCAAGACTATCTCCGAATTTGACAAGAGAAAGAAGTTTCATCATCTCCCCCTCCTCCAAAGTATAACAATTTGTAAGAACGCCGTATGCCCTTAGCACTTCATCGTGGATTTGAGTACGCTCATTTAGCATATAGTAATCCCGCATTTCCTTCTCTTCATTACAAATTTCATAGATAATTTCGCTGACCTCGTCAATTATCTCTTCCTCACTTTTACCCAGTGAGCCTTGATTTGATATTTGATAGAAACTTGCCTGTGCCTCACTGCCTTCGCCGTATATTCCACGCACTGTTAGTCCATTTCTGCCCGCCCTATCAATAAGCCCCTCTATCCTTCCCGCACGCTCAAGTGCCGGCAAAAAAAGCATGACACTTGCCCGCATGCCTGTGCCAAGGTTTGATGGGCTGGCTGTAATAAAGCCAAGTTGTTCGCTGTACGCAATATCAATATTATCAAGTAATGCCTCGTCTATCTTTTTGAGTCTTCTAAAAGGTTTTAAAAGATTAAAACCCGCTTCTATACACTGCTCGCGAATATGGTCCTCTTCATTTATCATAACAATAACTTTTTCATCTTCACTTATAGCAACTGAAGAGATATCTTTATTTTCGATAAGTTCACGGCTTATAAGATGCTGTTCAAATAGTGCATTACACTCATTAAGCGACAGTTTTTTTAAAGATAGAAAATTAAATAAATCAAAACTTTCAAGCACATTTTTTACGCTTTCTGTAATATATTTTGCGCCCTCGCCGTCAAGTTTTGTGAAAAACTTTAAGCCCGAAACATTGCGAGCAAGCCTAATCCGAGAGGAAATTGCTATGTTATCAAATACTTCCATTCCTGCCTCGCCCCCTATGTTTCTTTTGTCCGTAAAGTCCCTTTACCGCCTCTTTAAGGCATGGCAAAGTTTCATAACAGTGTTGACAGCCAACAAAGCCTGTTTGCATGATTTCACTATAACTTGTATCACAATACGGACATTTTTTTAACAATTACTTTTCCTCCACTTTTCCATATATTGTACTAGTACGCATAGACAACTACCAGTATATTGTAGTAGTATGCAAGATTACTCTTTATCAATTCCTTTCATAGTGAGTGAAATTCTTTTCTTTACTGGGTCTACTGAAAGCACTTTTACATCTACGTGCTGACCTACTTTAAGTGCCTCTGACGGGTGACGAATAAAGGAATCTGAGATTTGGGAAATGTGTACTAGTCCGTCTTGATGCACGCCAATATCAACAAAAGCACCAAAGTCTATAACATTTCTTACTGTACCACTAAGTACCATACCCTCTTTAAGGTCTTCCATGGAAAGTATGTCACTTCTAAGAAGCGGCTTTGGCATACTTTCACGGATATCACGGCCTGGTTTTAAAAGCTCGGTTACTATATCATTTAGGGTTGGCACTCCGACGCCACACTCTTTGGCAACCTTTTCCTCGCCTGCGTTTTTTACAAGGTTTGGAAGAAGTGAAAGGTTATTATTTTTAACATCTTCCTCCGTCAAGTTGAAAAGCGACAAGAGCTTTTTAGCAGACATATAACTTTCTGGGTGCACTGCGGTGTTATCAAGAATTTCCTCTCCATCTACAACACGAAGGAAACCTGCACACTGCTCATAAGCCTTAGGTCCGAGTTTTGACACCGACAAAAGTTCGCTTCGATTTTTAATCCCCTTATTCTTTGCACGGAATGCGACTATATTTTTTGCTATCGACATATTAAGACCGGAAACATAAGATAATAGGCTTGGTGACGCGGTGTTGATATCTACACCGACTGAGTTTACGCAGTCCTCAACTACCCCAGTAAGTACCTCGGTGAGCCTATTTTGTGGCATATCATGTTGATACTGACCCACACCTATTGATTTAACATCTATTTTTATAAGTTCAGCAAGTGGGTCTTGCAGACGCCTTGCTATCGACACCGCACTTCTGAGTGAAACATCATAATCAGGGAATTCTTCAGCGCCGAGTTTTGATGCACTATATACCGATGCCCCTGCCTCACTTACCACCGCATAACTAACTGGTCTTGAAACATGTTTGATAAGTTCAGCGACAAATATTTCCGCCTCTTTTGATGCGGTACCATTTCCAATAGAAACAATATCTACATTATATTTTTCAATTAATGTTTTGAGTTTCGTAATAGATTCCTCAGTTTTTGACTGTGGAGGTGTTGGATAAATAACGGTGGTGGCAAGCACATCGCCGTTTTTATCTATTACTGCTATTTTACAGCCGGTACGATAGGCTGGGTCAAGACCTAAAATTATGTTATTTTTAAGTGGCGACTCCATAAGAAGTGGCTTTAAGTTAACTTCGAACATTTTAATCGCTTGCTCATTCGCCCTATCTGTTAGGTTGCTTCTACATTCCCTTTCAAGTGATGGAAACAATAGTCTTTCATAACTATCTAAGATAGTTTCCGTCATAAGAGTATCAGTGTCTTCATTATTCTTTTTATAGAATTTATTGATAACATTAAGGCACTTTTCCTCTTCAATATTTACATTTACTTTTAAACATTTCTCATTTTCGCCACGATTTATAGCAAGTATTCTATGACTTGGCAAAGATTTTACTTCTTGCTTAAAGCCGGCATAGGTTTCATAGGTTGCACTGCCCTCATTCTCAACAAGTTCGCAGGAAATTGTTGCTTTTTCGGCTATTAACTCTCGAAGTGTCTTCCTTAATTCTGCATCATCGCTGATTTTTTCAGCGACTATATCTTTAGCACCAGAAAGAGCCTCTCCCACCGTTTTTACCTCTTCCATCAAGTACTTTTCCGCCTCTTTCATGATAGTAAATGCCTTAGACTGAGCAAGCAGAATTTCAGCAAGCGGTTCTAAGCCCCTTGCTATTGCCACTGACGCACGAGTTTTACGCTTTGGCTTATATGGACGATAGATATCTTCAACTTCCGTCATAGTACGCGCATTTGAGAGTGCTATGGCTATCTCTTCCGTCCATTTCCCTTGCTCAGTTATCGCTTTCTGCACCTTTTCTTTCTCTGCCGTTAAGTTGCGTAGATATTTAAGGCGGTCACTAAATTCTCGAAGTGTTTGGTCATCACAAGTGCCGTGCATTTCCTTTCTATATCGTGCGATAAAAGGTATGGTACACCCCTCGTCGATAAGGTTTATAATATTTTGTGAGTATTCAAGTTTAAGCCCAAATTCTTCTGAAAGTTGATTTACTATTTCCATTGTTATATTTTCTCCTTTAATTTATTTACAAGTTCTTTTTCCAGCCACAATAGTCTTTCCTTGAGTTCTTGTGGCTGACTTATACCCTCACCACTGAGCATGGCTTTTTCTAGCCGCTTTGAAGCGCTAGTTGTGATTTTTTCAAGTATCTCCCCTCTTGTTACCGCAGTATTATCGCAAAGAAGGTTCGCCGTCTGACCGCAAGCCCAATTTACCTCACTCAGCATATTAACATAAGGAAAATCGTCACTGGCAAAATTAAATTCTATACCTGAGTTTTTTATCATAGCAAGGTTTGTAAAACCGCGTCCCTGTAACATATCGCTTTTGGGTGTTAAGGCAAGGCGGGCGCTATACATTGCAAGCAGGGATAAATCTTCCTTATCGAGATAGTTTCCACCAAGCAAAGTGCAGTCCCTATCAAGAAAGCCCATATCCTCTAAAAAGTGTGTTGGCGAGGTGCCATACATTTTATCTAGAGTGCCTAATTCGTCAAGGCTTCTGCCAAAGTCTATAAGAAGGGGTACTTTCTTTTGCCCTGAGTACATTGACAGCTCTTGAAGCTGATTTTCTCCATACCTAGGCAGGTATTTTAAATGAATAATTATGCAATTTTCATAGCCCTCAACATCGCCCAAATTTTCTCCGTCCACCACCGCTTTACCAGTCATATTATACTTCTTCAAAGCGTCAAGTGCGCTCCTTACATAGTGGCAACTTAGGTTGACCTCCTTTACACCAGCAAGTAGATTTTTTAACGCAGCATACTCGCATAAAAGAGTATCCTCCTGCTGGGTAATTGCAACCTCTTGTTTACCCTCAAAATGGCAGTTTAAAAAACTTTGTAAGGTATCATAATAAAAATTTTTAAAGTGTAAGTCCTTTGCCTGCATAAAACTCCTTTTCTTTACTAAGTATACAATAAAAGGAAGGTGCAAATCAAATGAAAGAGCGGGTAATTTTACATTGCGATATAAATAATTTTTTTGCATCTGTGGAATGCTCCACCCGCCCCGAACTGAAAGGCTTACCGGTGGCGGTAACAGGCAACCCTAAAAAGCGTACCGGCATCATACTAGCCAAAAATGAAATTGCAAAGTCGTTTGGTGTGAAAACCGGCGAGGCGATTTGGGAGGCAAAAGTGAAATGCCCCGACCTTGTTACCTTACCCCCACACTACGCCCTTTACGAAGAAATTTCTGAAAAGTTGCAAGAGTTGTACCTTGGCTACACCGATTTTGTTGAGCCTTTAGGGCTTGACGAATGCTGGCTTGATGTAACTGACAGTTTAAAATATCTTAATAAAAGCGGAAAAGAAATTGCTGACGAGATAAGAGGCAAAATAAAAAAAGAGTTCCATTTTACCGCCTCGGTGGGAGTGTCTTTTTCTAAAATTTTTGCCAAACTTGGCAGCGATATGAAAAAGCCAGATGCAACCACCGTGATTACCACCTCTGAGTTTAAAGAAAAAGTCTACCCGCTTGCCCTTAACTCCATAGTTGGAATAGGAAGGCGGCTTGAAAAGAAATTTACCAAAATTAACATTAACACTATCGGAGATTTTGTGCTTCTTAGTGATGATTATTTGAAGGTAATTATGGGCATAACGGGAGTTTATTTAAAGCATAGTTTACTTGGCTACCGAGAGGAAAGGGTGCTAAACTTCTACGAACTTCCACCCCCTAAAAGTATTGGAAACGGCACAACCACTTTGAAGGACATAGTTTCACGAAAAGACATAATTTCAACCCTTTCCTTCCTTGCTGAAAAGGTGTCGGCAAGGCTTATTAAACACGGATTTGTTGCCTCAACCCTTACCATAACTATTAAAACAAACGAGTTTGAAAGATTTAGCAAAAGTCAGAAAATTCAACCCACGCAAGAGATAAAAAACCTTGTCACAGATGGTATGAAAATTACGGATAGTTTTTGGAAATATAATAAACCCATTCGCTCTATCCGGCTTAGAGCCTCCACTCTATCCTCAGACAAAGTCAAGCAACTTTCACTTTTTGACAAAAAGGATTTATCAAAAACCATAAATGAAATTAACAAAAAATAAGATCGGAAGAGCGTCGTGTAGGGAAAGAGTGTCGTTCGGCGTGT
>CANBAX010000019.1 GCA_947366645.1 uncultured Clostridia bacterium | reverse complement strand
ACGATAACTATTTTATGCGACGACAAAAAAAGTGTCAAACAAATTAAAAAACATTTTGAAATATTTTGTCACAAATGAATAGCGTGATATAATATAAATAGAATAAATTGAAAAAGGAGGGAAATATGCAACAATTCGTATCAGCAATGGATAAAATGCCAAAACTAGTAAAGGTGCTTTTAGCAATTCCATTCCTCGATATTATTTGGGTAATTTATAGACTTTGCCGCAGTCTTGCCAAGAATAGTGTCGTAGGAGTAGTTCTTGCGGTAGTGCTTATTATTGTAGGCATACCATTCTTATGGCTTGTAGACATGATTACACTTGCGGTAAGTGATAAAGTACTTTGGATAGATTAAAAAAATGCCGAAGGGCATTTTTTTATTGTCTTTTTTTTATTTTATTTTGAAATTAAAAAATTTTTGTGTATAATTTTTGTTAGATTAAGGAGAGAAAAATGAAAACAGCAATAGTGACAGACAGTAATTCAGGTATAACTCAAAGCGAAGCAAGCAAACTTGGAGCATACGTAATTCCAATGCCTTTTATAATAGGTGAGGAGGAATATTTTGAAGATATTAATCTTACGCAGGGCGAATTTTATCAGAAATTACTTACCGGCGAAGACATTTCAACCTCTCAGCCAGCGATAGGGCAGGTTACAGAGTTGTGGGATAAATTATTAAAGGAGTATGATGAAGTTGTACATATTCCTATGTCAAGCGGACTTAGTGAATCTTGCAATACGGCGATAAGGCTTGCGCAGGATTACGAAGGCAGGGTACAGGTGGTGGACAACCATAGGATATCTGTTACACAAAAACAAGCGACAATAGATGCTATAAATATGGTAAAGGACGGTTTTAATGCTAAAGAGATAAAAGCATATTTAGAGCGTACTGCCAAAGATTCCAGCATCTACATCATGGTTGACACTTTAAAGTATTTAAAGAAAGGCGGCAGACTTACCCCAGCAGTGGCGGCGATAGGTACACTACTTAAAATAAAACCTGTTCTTCAAATACAAGGTGGAAAATTAGATACCTACGCTAAAGTTATGAGCAGCCAGGTAGGTAAGATGAAAATGATAGACGCCATGAAAAATGATTTGGCAGATAGGTTTAAAGATTATACTTTAAACGGAGAAATGAAGATATTTGTCGCCTATACAAATTGCCTGGACAAAGCCGAAGCATTTAAAAATGAAATAGCAAACGCAATACCAAATGTCGAAATCACAACAGTAGACCCACTATCTCTTAGTGTAGCTTGCCATATAGGAAGCGGTGCTATTGCAGTGGCTTGTGCAAGAGAATACCAAAAAAAGTAAAAAATTTTCGAAAAGGGCTACAACCCTTTAAAATAAAGAGAAGTAAGACTTTTATAGGTTTTACTTTTTTTTAAATTATAAATAGTTAAAAAATGCTTCTCCCCCTTATAAATAAAGGCTTATAGCGATTATATTTTTAAAAATAAAAAATTTTTACTTTAACGAAAAAATGTTTTGCAAATTTAATTTTATAATGTATAATCACAATTATAAAATTCGGAGGCATAAATGAAAAAAATAGTAATCATTACAGGTGCGAATAGCGGAATTGGTCTTGCTACAGCCAAACTATTTGTTTCAAAAGGTTTCGCCGTATATGGTATTTCAAGAGGAGAATATGACGGAGGGGATTTTACAAATTATAATTGTGATGTTAATGATACTCCAAAAATGAGAGAGATTATAAACGGCGTTTATGAAAAAGAAGGAAGAATAGATGTCTTTGTAAACAATGCGGGCTTTGGGCTTGTAGGCGAACTTGTAGAACTTAAAACAGAGGACATTCAAAAACTCTTTTCTACAAACTTGACGGCAGTTGCAGTTAATATTGCTTTAGTTGGCAAGATAATGAAAACGCAGGGGCAGGGTAAAATAATAAACACGTCTTCGCTTTCCGCAATTTTTCCTCTTCCTTATCAAAGTGCGTATAGTGCCACAAAGGTGGGAATAGAAGTTTTGTCAAGGACGACGCGTACCGAACTTATGCCCTATGGTGTCTATGTAAGTGCGGTGTTACCTGGCGATGTAAAGACGGGCTTTACTGATGCAAAAATAAAAGCAAACGTAAATGACAAAAAGGTGGATAAGTCGCTTGAAAAATTTGATAGATATGAGCGTCAAGGCATGAGTCCTAACAAGGTGGCTAAAAAAATTGTTGGCCTTGCTTTGAAGGGTAAACCAAAACCAAGGGTAAGCGTAGGCTCATTAAAACTTTTAATATTTTTGCAAAAGATTTTGCCGGTTAGAACGCTGGACTGGCTAATAAAAATTTTATATTGTTAAGGAGAAAGAAATGGATATTTTTAAGAAAATGCAGTCAAGGCAGTTGTTTGACGAAGTTAAAGAAGCGGGAATTTATCCTTATTTTCACGAGTTGACATCAGGTCAAGACACAGTAGTTGAAATGGAAGGGCATGAAACTATCATGATAGGCTCTAATAATTACCTTGGACTTACATCTCATGAGGAAGTCATCGAGGCAGGAATCAAGGCTATTAAAAATTATGGCTCGGGCTGCTCTGGCTCAAGGTTTTTAAATGGCACTTTGGATATGCACATCGAACTTGAAAAGGAACTTGCCAAATTTTTACATAAAGAAGCGGTTGTTACTTTCAGCACAGGCTTTCAGTCTAATTTAGGAATAATTAGTGCGGTGGTAGGGCGAAATGATTATATAGTATGTGACAAAGAAAACCATGCCAGCATTTATGATGCCGCAAGACTGAGTTTTGGGAAAATGGTAAGGTTTGAACACTCGGATATGGAAGACCTTGAAAGAAAATTAAAGGAAATTCCAGAGGACAAGGGTATATTAATCGTCACCGATGGCGTATTCAGTATGGGTGGAGATATATGTAAACTTCCAGAAATTGTAGCTTTGGCAAAGAAGTATGGTGCAAGGGTAATGGTAGATGACGCTCACGGCTTAGGCGTACTTGGTAAACACGGAAGAGGCACGGCAGAGCATTTTGGTCTTGAAGATGAAGTCGATATTATCATGGGTACTTTTTCAAAATCGCTCGCAAGTCTTGGGGGATATATGGCGGCATCGCAAAGAGTGGTGGACTATGTAAAACATTGCTCTCGACCATATATATTCAGTGCCAGCATAACACCGGCCTGTGTTGCAAGTGCTTTAACCGCACTTAAAATACTTGAAAGAGAGCCAGAGCGTGTACAAGCACTCAGGGATATCAGCAACTATATGAGGGAAGGGCTTAAAAAAATGGGTGTAAAAATAATTGACAGTGAAACTCCAATTATTCCTATATATACCTATGACGATTATAAGGCATTTATAGCTTGTAAAATGCTACTTGAGCGTGGTGTCTATGTAAATCCTGTTGTCACGCCAGCAACACCACAAGGCAAGGCACTTTTAAGAACAAGTTATACCGCCACCCATACAAAAGAGCAGATGGACAAAGCGATGAAAGCGATACATGATGTTCTTTGTGAACTAGAAATAATATAAATCTCCACTAGGAGATTTTATTTTGTAGTAGTGACAAAACTATGCTATGATATATATCATAAATATTAGAGGACTTATGAGAAAATTTTGGAAATACTTCTTTGGCACTTTTAAACAAGGCAGGTATCTACTTGCCACTTTTTTGACAAATGCAGTCCTTATGTGTATTGTAACAGTGCTGGCAAATTTACTTAATACTCCAGAACTTACCTATCTTAATGCCTTTTTGGCTATAAACTATTTTGGCACCATGATATCATTTGGCGTGTCCCAGTCAACAAACATATTTGTAAATCAAAACATTTCCTCAAAGCATAAAGTTAGGCAATACACAAGTGCAGGCTTTTATCTTTCCATTGCGGCGCTTTGCATCTTTGAAAGCATTCTAATTGCTTTTCCGCAGTTTATGATGGAAACTCTTGGTGACTTCGTGCCAAATGACTACACCTTTTACTATATAATGTGCGGTTACCTCTTTTTGAATGGCATTTCCAATTATATGCAAGATATGTTGCAGGCGCTTCAAAAGTATAAGATAGAGTTCTTCTGTGAAATCATGCCAATAGTTGTAACTATTATAGGTTTTGTGGTGCTTTACTTCGCAGGTATCTATTATTTAAACTATATTGCTATCGTGTATATAATAAGTGGGCTTGTAAGTGTAACAATGTCAGCGGTATCATTGTTTAAAGACAAAAGGTTTAAAATCAATATTTTTGATAAACTTACAATAAGATTTACAAAACGCCAATGGGCGATTATGCTAACTAATTTTTTTACAGAAGTAATTTGGCAGATAGGTTATTTTGCAACAAGTATGTTTCTATTAAGATTAAATGATGGCATTTTTAACACCTACGCTTATCTTGAAAATGTATTAGATATCTTTAATGGTTTCTTGTTTGCATACATTGGAATCACTTGTATAAGAATTACAAGATGTTTAGGAAGAAATCAGTTTAAAAAAGCGCAACAGCACGCAAAATACTCGCTCATAGGCACGGTTGTAATATGGGCAGGCTACTTTATTGTTAGCGTAGCACTGATATATCCTCTTGCTATAGGTGCAAATAATGAATATTTTAATCTTATGTTCTATGCAGTGCCGTGTTATGCCTTTATTCATCTGGCAAGATTCTTAGCGTGGAATTTTTCTTCCTATATGCTCAGGCTGGGCGGAAAGTGCAAAAACCTTTTAATTCTTGAAATATTCGATGCCATATATTTGTTTGTTCTGTGCGCGCTTGTAAAATACATTCCAGTCAACATCTTCCTTGCGTATGGAATAATATTAGTGCCAGAACTTATCAAACTTGTAATTTGCTATATAATCTATAAACGCAAAAAATGGCTTGCTAATATTAATGAGAATAAAAATAGTTTAAATAATAAAATAAAATGTGTGATATTTGACTTTGATGATACACTTTATTATGGAATAAATTGGGCTTTCTGGTATAGAATGGTTGGCGAGTGGTTTGATAAACATTTTGAAAACCTTTCTTTTGAAGAAAAGAAAACTCTGTTAAAAAAATATGGCGTGAGATATAGAAAACAAAATTTCAAATTGTCAGACAATGTTCTATGCAAATTGTTAATTGAAACTGAGGGCAGTGCAAAGCCGTGGCTTGAATATCGCGATAAGTTAGAAATGCACACAGAGGAAAAGAAAGGCAAAGCGATTTCAAAAAAGGAACTTAAACGTTTTGCAAAACTAGGTAAACTTTACATTGTTTCAAACTCACGTTTAGCAAATATAAAGCAAACCGCAGAATACTACAACATAGATTTATCGTTATTTGAAAAAATTTATGTGAATGATTACGATACAAATAACACAAATAAAGATAAATATTTTAAAGAAATTATGGAGGAAAATAATCTTCAACCAGAGAATGTGCTTGTAATAGGCGATAGCAAACAGCAGGACATTTTGCCAGCTAAAAGATTAAAAATGCAATATTATAAATGTAAAAACGGGTTTAAGTACCTTGATGTAATTGAATAAAAATCTACCGCGCGGTAGATTTTTTTAAGATGTTCTTTTTTCCAAAACTAAACTTTTTCCTTACATATCTTGCTTGTATTTTAATAACACTGGTTGCCTGTTTCTTTTTCCAGCCGTACGGAAGATATTTTAATTTGTTTTTTTTTGAAAATTTAAATTTAGCGTTGCGATTAAAGCGTAGTTTTAATTTTAAGTTTTGTTTTGCATTTCTTATCTTGCCTTTTCGCACAGATGCCTCTCTTAGGAAAAAACTTTCTCCCAAGGTCTCTCGCACTGTGGTTGAGTAAACAAAACTATTCGGGTCAGCCTCTTTAATGATGCTTTTCATGGCTGGTGCTTGTTCATTTGTTACAAGACAAACAAGCATTTTTTTGTCTTTGTGGGAGAACATTCCCTCGGCAGGCAACTTAGTTACACCTCGGTGAAATGTTTCAAGAATTTTTTCCGCCACCGCCTCGTCCTTGTCACAGATGATGTAAAACGCGCGTACAGCTTTTGAGCCATCAAGTACAATGTCCACCATTTTTCCAGAAATGAAAATCGCAATGATAGTGTAAAGTCCACAGGTAATGTCGCCGCTTATGAGGATACTGCTTATTACAACTATCGCATTAATCACCATAAGGCACTGCCCAGTTTTAATTTTTGGGAACGCCTTAGTTACAAGCGCAGCCACAATGTCACTACCACCGGTAGAGCCACCAACCCTAAATACAATTCCCGACCCAAGCCCAAGAAGGGATGCCCCAATGACGGCTGCGAGTACAATATCGTTTTGAATTATTAGAGCGTCGATGACAACAAATTCACTTGCAACTGTAAAGATACCCATTCCGATAACTGTCAGCAAGCCAAAACGCCAACCGAAGGACTTAAGTGCGATTAAAAACAATATAAAACTTATACTAAAATACAAAATAGAAGGCGAAATATTTATATCTGCCCTTGCAAGTAGACTTGTTATAACGGTACATAACCCCATAAAGCCGCTAGGCGTGATATTGTTTGGGGTATAGAAACAATTAAAAGCAATGCCCATAAAGAAACAGCCCACCGTTATACCCAAGATTTGAAAAGCAAATTTCCAATATTTGTTATGTAAAATATCTTTCATGATTATCCTCAAGTCAAATATACT
The DNA here is from genome assembly GCA_947366645.1 of uncultured Clostridia bacterium. Classification (GTDB taxonomy): domain Bacteria; phylum Bacillota; class Clostridia; order Christensenellales; family UBA1242; genus Caccovivens. The sequence goes on along the minus strand of CANBAX010000019.1, from coordinate 4,255 downwards.
CGAAAAGTTCGCAAAAACCAAATATTTTATCGCAAATTAGGGATTATTGTTAAAATTTTTTGCAACAATAAATATAAAGGCGTATATTGATAATATGAGATGTGCTTTTATTTATAATCCCAACAGTGGGAAAATTAGACAGGAGAAATATAAAGATTACATAGTAAAAAGGCTACAAACTAAATTTGAAGTAGTTGATGTTTTTCCCACACAAAAACCAAAGCACGCAGTAAGCCTTGCAAAACAGGCTTGCGGAAAGTATGATACACTTGTTGTTATGGGCGGCGATGGAACATTAAGCGAAGTTATCAATGGTATAGCAGAGGAAAAAAATAAACCGGTAATAGGCTATATACCTCATGGCACTGTCAATGATGTGGGGCATAGCCTGTCCCTTCCATGTAATGTCAAAAAGTGCATAGAGATTATTCTTAAAGGCAAAACGATAAGTCACGATATTTTTAAAGCAAACAATAGTTATGGCATTTATGTATGCTGCGCCGGACTTTTTACCGAAACAAGTTATTCCACTCGTCAAAAAGACAAAAAGCGTATAGGCAAACTTGCGTACTTTTTTCATGGCTGTAAAAAACTTTTGAAAACAGACAGTGTAGACCTAAAACTTAAGTTTGAGGGCGGGGAGATAGAGGGAAGGTTTGCCTTTGTGCTGGTTTTAAACTCTCGCTCAGTTGCTGGGTTTAGAATTAATGGCAAAGCAAAACTCAGTGACGGAAAAATGGACATTCTTCTTGTCAAAGATAAAAAGACAAAGGTATCATTAAAAGGTATTTTCAAAGTATTTTCGCTTTTTGTGTGTGGACTAAAAAGACAGGGAATAAGACTAAAACTTGATAAGTTTAGACTGGAAACTAAGGAAAGTGAAATCATAAATATTGATGGAGAAAATGCTTTTAAAGGAAGCTTTGACTTTGAGGTAATTAAAGAAGCGATAGAAATAATTGTACCTTAAGGTATAAACATGACTTCTTTTAGAAATCATACTAAAAGGAGGCTATCTATGAATTATAATCCATTTTTGGAAAAACCAAAGAAACTCGAAAGTCTAATTATGAGCTGGAAAGACCTTTCGCCAAAGTCATATAATAAAGAGGAAGTAGACCCTTACACACGGGTACGCTGCATACTCATGAATGGAACTGAGTATGAGGCGGTATGGTCAAAGCATCATTTTAATAGGCATTGTGATGACAATGATGTAAGACGAAGTGTCGCACTTATTAGAAATATGGAACAGCAGCAACAAAAACTCATTTCAGGTTTAAAACCACTTGATGAAAATCTGCTTGAAACCACAATAGGGTATGAACAACTTGCGGTAGACCTGACTGCAATTTTGGCGGCAAGGGCAAAAGATAAGCATGTCAAAGACGCACTTGACTTTGCACTACTTGAGGATTTTGACCACCTCTATAGATATGCAAACCTACTTGAAACTGATATGGGGGCTCATGCAGAGAAGTATGTTGGCGATTATACTGAAATTATGCCGGCAAGGCCGACCATATCTCATCATCGTCACCCTTACGACAATATCAAAGAGGCGATTTGTAATAAGACGGCAGACCCAATTACAAAACTTGACGTATCTATAATCACGGCGGCGGAACAGCAAACCATGAATTACTATATGAACCTCGGACAGTTTTATAAAAACAAAATGGGAAGAGAACTTTACACCGAAATCGCTATGGTAGAGGAAGAGCATGTTTCCCAATACGGCAGTTTGATAGACCCAAATTGTTCTATGTGCGAAGAAATGCTTATGCACGAATACATCGAAAGTTATTTGTATTTTTCAATGCTTAATGACGAAACCGACCCTTATATTAAAAAGATATGGGAAAGACTGTTCGAGCAGGAACTTGCCCATCTTCATGAAGCCCTTAAAATGTTAAGAAAGTTTGAAAAGAAGGACTGGAGTGATGTCATACCAAATGGTGTATATCCAGACCTTATCAGTTTTCATTCAAATAAAGATTATGTCAGGGGGATACTTGGTAAAACAGTAACACTGACTGGTGACAGAGAAAAGTATATTAAGGTTGATAAACTTCCAGATAATGCAAATTTCTTTAAATATCAAAATAAGGTAAACGCGAAACCAGAAGAGGAGGCGGGACATAAAGTCATCACCCAGCATATAGAAAGATTTGGACAGGACTACCGCGTAGAAGATAAAGAAAACCCAGTCAAGGAACTGCGTAATCGTAAGAAAGACAATTTCACACTTGGAAGAACAAAATAAAAAGAGGGTAAGTCCCTCTTTTTTATTTATTATCTGCCGTGGCAACCGCCACCGCCGCCACCACCGCCGGAGGAGCCACCATGACCACCGCCGCCACCGCCGCTAAATCCACCTCTTGAATGTGATGCCGCAGAATGGCTCATCGAGTGACTGATATAGTAACCTATTCTGACATAGGAATAGCCGCTATTTAAATACTCAGGGTTTTCTACGCGAAGTTCTTTAAACCGTTTTTCCATTTTTTTAGTTATTCCAAACACGTAGCAGTATGGAAGTATCTTGTAAAAATATTCTGGGTCGTCCTCTAGTTGCATTTCAAGTTTAGATAGTTCTGCTTTAACAAGAAAGTTTTTAAAGCCAAGTATTTTCCCTCTAATATCCTTTTCAAACCTAGGATAGAATTTTATAAATCTTCCAAGTATTGTGCCGACCACAAGGATTACCGAAGCAACAGTTCCTAAACTATATATGTCGTAAGAATATGAAAAAACCGTTACAATAAAACTTAAAGGTACTCCACCAAACCCAGCGCACCAAATAAGTTTAAACCAAAGTGGAATAGGGGCATACGCAAACACATTTACTGCTATTAAAGGAAAAAGTAGCATAAAAATATACACAAATTCAAAACCGCCGAAAGTGCTTTGCCAAATAAACAAGAAAGCAATAGGAAGCACAGCAAGAATAGAGTTAATCACCCTAAATATAATCTTGGCCTTTTTTGCAGATTCATTTTCTTCATACAAAGTTTCAACTATGCTAGAAAGTTTAGAGTTGTGTTTTCTTTTGCTTTCGCGGGTGTCAAAAGTGTCGCTAGAAGCAAAAAGTGTGTCAAAATATTTTTTCTCTAATGACTTTGATGAGAAAGGAAGTGGCTTTTCCACAGGCGGAAAATCTTTAAGTTTTTTAAGAATGATATGGCTTTTACTTTTAAATTCTAGTGAAATCAGTCCTAACCCTGCCCATTCTATTACAAGCGCGGCGAAATCTTTTGGAAGCACCTTGCCGCGGTATATACGCCCAACATCAATAGGGTTAAGCCCCTCTGGAGGATAAAACTCTACGGTTTGCACGCCATTCTTGTGAATGCGACTACCAAATGAAATCAAAAGTATTATAATCGGAACGATGATACAAATTACAAGAAAAGTCCAGTAAGCGGAATTAGGAGAAAAGGAAGTGTTAAAATATTTTTGTGGTAAAATCAGCTGCATGGTTACGCAAGTGGTTTTTCCAACATTCTCTCTTCTAAATGAAAGCGTGTTTGTTTCACTATTGTAATTCGTGTTATATAATCTCAAATCAAGGTCTGGCTTGTCAAGATGTGTTCTTAATGATAAAACTTCATTAAGCTCTTTGCCATTTAAAATGTCCTTTCCTTCTGGGAAGGTAACCGAGCAGGTAAATAAGTCAATATCAAAGCCAAAATCTTCATCTTTGATATCAAAAGTGAAGTCGTCAAATTCGTTTATCATATCCTCGCCAAAGTCAAGGGTATAGACAATTTCGTACTCATGGCGTCCAACTTTATAATCTCCGTCACGGCCAACATTAATATAGTAAAAGTCAGACTCTTCCACAAACCTGTATTCATTTTTTCCGTCCATAGTAAGTGAGATAAGTTTAAAGTCTGCAATAGTTTTTGTGCGGTATTTTTTGCCGTCAACCTTGCGTGTTATTTCGTTTACCTTTGATACACTTCTTACAAAGCCAACATTTATATAGTTTTCTTTATAGTTAAAAACAAGCTTTTCAGTGATAAGGCAAACTTTGTTTTCGTCAATTACAATGTCTTTACTAAACTCAAGACATTCAATGTTTGTATCTTTATAATCGTCAGCACTTGTCGGCGTAACTATAGTGAAGTTTATAAAGCAAAGCGGTGCAATTATAAGTAAGATAATCGCGCTCATAAAAATTAAAAATTTTTTGTTTACACTTTTCATAAAAAATATTTTACCACCTTTTTATTCTAATGTAAAGATTTCA